>NZ_JBSSEP010000008.1:0-269794 GCF_054061835.1 Pseudomonas sp. TE12234 | reverse complement strand
CTGGATGTAGGCCATAACGAAAAATGCTCCGTATCTTTCGATACGGAGCATTTTCTTTGAGCGCTGCGCAGATTGCTAGGTTTTCACACAGTCTGATACGGAGGCCGTTTGCTTTCTCACATTCGGCTTTTCTTGCGGCGCTTCCATTGCCGCGCCACCCACCAGCGCCAATACATCATCACCAGGCAGTAGGCGAGCGCCCCGAGAGCCAAACCCGTCACCACCGAGCCCAGCAAAAACGGCTGCCACAAGGTCGATAACTCGCCGCTGATCCATTCCCAGGTCAACGCATCCGGCAATTGGCGGGGAGGAACGTCCATCAGCCAGGCGCCGGCCTGGTAAGTGCAGTAGAACACCGCAGGCATGGTGATCGGGTTGGTCAGCCAGACCAGGCTGACGGCAATCGGCATGTTGCCGCGCACGATGATCGCGAGTACGGCGGCCAACAGCATTTGCAAAGGGATCGGCAGGAACGCCGCGAACAGGCCAACCGCCATTGCCCGGGCTACGGAGTGGCGATTGAGGTGCCAGAGGTTGGGGTCATGCAGCAGGGTGCCGAGAAAGCGTAAGGATTTGTGTTCCCTGATGCTGGTCGGGTCTGGCATGTAGCGTTTGAACAAGCGCCGGGGCATAAGGCTTCTCGGTCGGTTAAGGCGGCAAGTATGTCTCGATTCTAGGCGTCGACCATTCAGACTTTGTGACAATTGATAACGACGACCGTGCGATACGCCCGCTATGCCTAGGGACGGGACTCTCAAGGACGGGCTTATGCGCACAGGGATGATGGCGCTGGCGTTGGGTCTGCTGACCTTGCGCTTTTTACCGGTATTGCCGCCGGTCGGGTTGTGGCTGTTGATGCCGGTTGTGGGTTTGATGGTGTTGCCATTCAGGACCTACCTGGTGGCGTTTTTCCTGTTCGGCTTGAGTTGGGCCTGCGCACAGGCGCAATGGGCACTGGATGATCGTTTGCCAGCGAGGCTCGATGGCGAAACGCGCTGGGTCGAAGGGCGGGTGGTGGGGCTGCCCCAGAACAACGAAGGCGTAATCCGTTTTGAGCTGGCGGATGCCCGGTCGCGACACGGCAAAGTGCCACAACTCATGCGACTGGCCTGGTATGAAGGGCCGCCGGTGAACAGCGGCGAGCGCTGGCGCTTGGCGGTCAAGTTGAAGCGTCCCGCCGGGCTGCTCAATCCCCATGCCTTCGATTACGACGCCTGGCTGTTCGCGCAACGCATCGGGGCAACGGGTACCGTCAAGGACGGCGAGCGTTTGCGCGAGGCGCAATGGGCCTGGCGCGATGGTATTCGTCAGCGCTTGCAGGCCGTGGATGCCCAAGGGCGGACGGGTGTGCTGGCCGCTTTGGTTCTGGGTGATGGTGGTGGACTCAGCCGCCAGGATTGGCAGGTGTTGCAAGACACCGGCACCGTGCATTTATTGGTGATTTCCGGGCAGCACATTGGTCTGCTGGCAGGGGTGGTGTATCTGCTGATTGCCGGGCTCGCCCGCTATGGCCTGTGGTCGAACCGTCTGCCATGGTTGCCCTGGGCCTGTGGTCTGGCCTTCGCTGCAGCGCTTGGTTACGGGCTATTGGCCGGTTTTGATGTGCCGGTGCGGCGTGCCTGTTTGATGATCGGTCTGGTGCTGTTATGGCGCCTGCGTTTTCGACACCTTGGCGCGTGGTGGCCGTTGCTGCTGGCGCTCAATGGCGTTTTGCTATTGGATCCGCTGGCCAGTCTGCAACCGGGGTTCTGGTTGTCTTTCGCAGCGGTGGCCGTGCTGATCTTCACCTTCGGCGGTCGCTTGGGGCCTTGGCTTTGGTGGCAAACCTGGACGCGCGCGCAATGGCTGATCGCAATCGGCCTGGGCCCGTTTTTGCTGGTACTGGGTTTGCCGATCAGTGTCAGCGGGCCGCTGGTCAACCTGTTGGCGGTGCCGTGGATCAGTCTGGTGGTACTGCCACCGGCATTGCTCGGGACGCTGTTGTTGCCCGTGCCTTATGTGGGCGAGGGCCTGTTGTGGATCACGGGTGGTCTGATCGATGGGTTGTTCTGGGGGTTGGGGTGGGTGGCGGGCCAGGTTCCGGCGTGGGTGCCCGCAGCGATTCCACCATGGGTCTGGGCCATCGGTGCCTTGGGAGCCTTTCTCCTTTTGCTGCCGCGGGGTGTACCGATGCGCCCGCTCGGATGGCCAATGCTGCTGTTGCTGGTTTTTCCGCCGCGCACCGAAATACCGGAAGGAATTGCCGAGGTCTGGCAGCTGGATGTCGGCCAGGGCCTGGCGATCCTGGTCCGCACTCGCCATCACACGCTGCTGTATGACGCGGGTCCTCGGTTCGGTGACAACGATCTCGGCGAGCGCGTGGTTTTGCCAACGATACGCAAATTGGGCGTGGATGGCATCGACCTGATGTTGATCAGCCACGCCCACGCCGATCATGCCGGCGGAGCGCGGGCGATCGCCCAGGGACTGCCGGTGAGGCATGTACTCGGTGGTGAGCCGGCAGAGTTGCCGGACGAACTGACAGCGGGGGGCTGCGAGAGCGGTCGGCGATGGACCTGGGACGGCGTGAACTTTGAATTGTGGCAATGGGCGCATGCCCGCGAAAGCAATCCGAAATCCTGCGTACTGCAGATTGAAGCCAATGGCGAGCGAATGCTGCTGACCGGAGACATCGACATGGCCGCCGAGCGCGCCTTGCTCGACAGTCCATTGGCCGTAGCCACCGATTGGCTGCAATCGCCGCACCACGGCAGTCGCAGTTCGTCGTCCATGGCGCTGCTCAACGCCTTGCAGCCCAAGGCGGTGCTGATCTCCCGTGGCCAGGGCAATTCGTTCGGCCATCCGCACCCGACCGTCCTGGCACGCTATAAAAAGCTCGGCATGGCGATCTACGACAGTGCGGAGCAGGGTGCCATTCATCTGCAACTCGGGCGTTACGAGGCGCCGCGCTCCATGCGTCTGGAACGGCGCTTCTGGCGCGATCCACCGCCCGTGAACAAATAACCGGGCGTTATTACAGCCCGACCGGATGCGACATCACGGTCTTCGGTGCGTCGACCCCCTATGTTAGAGTGGCGCACTTTTTCGAGGGGACTTTCACTGTGTGGGAATTGGTCAAATCCGGCGGCTGGATGATGCTGCCGATCATTCTGAGTTCCATCGTGGCCATGGCGATCGTTGCCGAGCGTCTCTGGACCCTGCGGGCCAGTCGTGTGACCCCGGAGCATTTGCTCGGTCAGGTCTGGGTCTGGATCAAGGACAAGCAACTCAATAAAGAAAAGCTCAAGGAACTGCGTGCCAACTCCCCGTTGGGCGAGATCCTGGCCGCCGGCCTGGCGAACTCCAAGCATGGTCGCGAGATCATGAAAGAGTGCATCGAAGAAGCCGCCGCCCGGGTCATCCATGAACTGGAACGCTACATCAATGCCCTCGGTACCATCGCCGCCATGGCGCCATTGCTGGGCCTGCTGGGTACGGTGCTGGGCATGATCGATATCTTCAGTTCGTTCATGGGTACGGGCATGGCGACCAACCCGGCGGTGTTGGCCGGTGGTATTTCCAAAGCCTTGATCACCACGGCGTCGGGTTTGATCGTGGGTATTCCGTCGGTGTTCTTCCATCGTTTCCTGCAACGGCGTATCGATGAGCTCGTCGTGGGCATGGAACAGGAAGCCATCAAGCTGGTGGAGGTGGTGCAAGGCGACCGCGACGTTGATCTGGCTGAGGGCAAAGCGTGAAGTTCCGCCGCAAGCAACGGGAGAACGTGGACATCAACCTCGTGTCGCTGATCGACGTGGTGTTTGTCCTGCTGCTGTTTTTCGTGGTGACCACGACCTTTACCCGTGAAACCCAGTTGCGCGTCGACCTGCCGGAAGCGGTCAGCGGCTCGCCTGCCGAAGATCAATCCAAACAGCTGGATATCGCCATCAGTGCAGACGGCGTGTTCTCGGTGAACAACCAGATCCTGCCAAAAAGCGACCTGGCGACCCTGATGGACGCGCTGCAAAAAGAGGCCAAGGGTGATACCAATCGTCCGCTGTCCATCAGCGCCGACGGCAAAACCCAGCATCAATCGGTGATCACCGCCATGGACGCCGCCGGCAAGCTTGGCTTCAGTCACTTGCGCATGACCACCGTGGAGGCGGCGCCCGCGCCCTGATGGCCATGTCCGATCGCCTGCTCGCCGCCTGGTACCGAGGTCATCCGGCACTCAAGTTATTGCAGCCGCTGGAGTGGTTGTACCGACGCGTGGTCAACAACAAGCGCAAACGCTTTCTGGCAGGCGAGGGTGAGATCTATCAGCCGCCCGTCCCGCTGATCGTGGTGGGCAATATCACCGTGGGCGGTACCGGCAAGACACCTTTAATCCTGTGGATGATCCAGCATTGCCAGCGCCGTGGCTTGCGGGTCGGCGTGGTCAGTCGTGGCTACGGTGCCAAACCGGCGCAGTTGCCCTGGCGGGTCGAGGCGGATCAAGGCGCGGACATCGCCGGCGACGAACCGCTATTGATCGTCCAGCGTACCGGCGTGCCTCTGATGATCGACCCGGACCGCAGTCGGGCCGTCAAGGCCTTGCTGGCGAGTGAGCCGCTGGACCTGATTTTGTCCGATGACGGCATGCAGCATTACCGACTGGCCCGGGACCTCGAACTGGTGCTGATCGATGCCGCCCGGGGCCTGGGCAACCAGAGATGCCTGCCCGCCGGGCCATTGCGCGAACCGGTCGAACGCCTGCAAAGCGTCGATGCGGTGCTGTACAACGGCGCCACGGCTGACCGCGACGGTGGTTTTGCCTTTCAGTTGCAACCGACCGCGCTGATCAATCTGCAAAGTGGTCAACGCCTTCCCCTCGATCACTTTCCCAAAGGCCAGGCGCTGCATGCGGTGGCTGGAATCGGCAATCCGCAGCGTTTCTTCACGACCCTCGAAACGCTACACTGGCAGCCAGTGCCGCATGCCTTCGCCGATCACGCCGAATACAGCGTGCAGGCCTTGAATTTCAAGCCGTCATTACCATTGGTGATGACCGAAAAGGACGCGGTGAAGTGCCGTGCCTTCGCCGCCGCCGATTGGTGGTATCTGGCAGTGGACGCTGTGCCGTCACCGGCTTTCGTGGCCTGGTTCGATACCCAGCTGATGCGTCTGTTGCCGGCTCGACTTTTGCCTTAAACCGTTTTATCCAGGGAATGATCATGGACACCAAACTGCTCGACATCCTCGCTTGCCCGGTCTGCAAAGGCCCGCTCAAGCTCAGCGCCGACAAGACCGAGCTGATCAGCAAGGGCGCCGGCCTGGCGTACCCGATTCGCGACGGTATCCCGGTGATGCTCGAATCCGAAGCCCGTACCCTGACCACCGATGAGCGTCTGGATAAATGACTACAGCCTTTACCGTTGTCATTCCATCGCGTTATGCCTCTACGCGTCTGCCGGGCAAACCGCTGCTGTTGATTGCCGGCAAGCCAATGATTCAGCATGTCTGGGAGCAGGCGAGCAAAAGCAGCGCCCAGCGTGTGGTGGTTGCCACCGACGACGTGCGCATCGTTGAGGTTTGTCAGGGCTTTGGCGCCGAAGTGGTGATGACCCGCGAAGATCACAACTCCGGCACCGATCGTCTGGCGGAAGTCGCGGCGAAACTGGGTCTGGCGCCCGATGCCATCGTCGTCAACGTCCAGGGTGATGAACCCCTGATCCCGCCGAGCGTGATCGATCAGGTCGCCGTCAACCTCGCCGCCCACACCGAAGCGCGCATGGCCACCCTGGCCGAGCCGATCGAAGATGTCGAAACCCTGTTCAATCCCAATGTGGTCAAGGTCGTCAGTGACCTCAATGGCCTGGCCCTGACGTTCAGTCGCGCCACGTTGCCATGGGCGCGCGACGCCTTCGCCAAGAGCCGCGAACAGCTGCCGCAAGGCGTGCCGTACCGTCGCCATATCGGTATCTATGCCTATCGCGCCGGTTTCCTGCAGGACTTCGTCAGCTGGGGTCCGTGCTGGCTGGAAGACACCGAGTGCCTGGAGCAGCTGCGAGCGCTGTGGCACGGGGTGCGCATTCACGTTGCCGATGCGCTGATCGCACCGCCGGCCGGCGTCGATACCATTGAAGACCTTGAGCGCGTTCGTCGCCTGCTGGAGGCCTGATGCGGGTTCTGTTTGTCTGCCTGGGCAATATCTGTCGTTCACCCACGGCAGAGGGCGTGCTACGGCATAAGCTGCGTGAGGCAGGGCTGGCCGACCTAGTCGAGGTAGCCTCCGCCGGCACTGGTGACTGGCATGTCGGCCATCCGCCGGACAAGCGCAGTCAGGCGGCTGCGAAACTGCGCGGTTATGACCTGTCGAACCAGCGTGCGCAGCAAGTGACCCGCGCCGATTTCGCCACCTACGACCTGATCCTGGCGATGGATAAAAGCAACCTGCGCAGTCTCGAGGCGCTGCAACCGGTCAAGGGTAAAGCCGAGCTGGATCTGTTCCTGCGCCGCTATCAGTCGGAACTCGATGAAGTGCCGGACCCTTATCACGACTGTGAGCAAGGGTTCGAGCGGGTGCTGGATCTGATCGAGCGTGCCAGTGATCTGCTGGTGATCGAATTGAAGGGACGGCTATGAGTCTGCAGCTGCGGCAACAGGTCTCGCTCAAGCCCTACAACAGCTTTGGCGTGGATGTTCAGGCCCGTCTGTTTGCCGAGGCCCACAGCGACGCCGACGTGCGCGAAGCACTGGCCTTTGCCCGGGAACATGACGTGCCCCTGCTGGTGATCGGCGGTGGCAGCAACCTGTTGCTGACGGGCGATGTGTCGTCGCTGGTACTGCGCATGGCCACGCGCGGAGTTCGCGTGTTGAGCGATGACGGTAGCAAGGTCGTGGTCGAAGCCGAGGCTGGCGAACCCTGGCATCCGTTTGTGCAGCATACATTGATGCAAGGCCTGTCCGGCCTGGAAAACCTGAGCCTGATTCCCGGCACCGTGGGTGCCGCACCAATGCAGAACATCGGTGCCTATGGGGTCGAGATCAAGGACGTGTTTGCCGGCCTGACGGCGCTTGATCGCCACAGTGGTGAATTGCGCGACTTCAGCCTGGAAGAATGCAACTTCGCTTACCGTGACAGCCTCTTCAAGCAAGAGTCGGGGCGCTGGTTGATCCTTCGGGTGCGTTTCACGCTCGACCGCACTGCGCATCTGCATCTGGATTACGGCCCGGTGCGTCAGCGCCTGACCGAGCAAGGCATCGATCATCCGACCGCCACTGACGTCAGCCAGGCCATTTGCAGTATCCGCAACGAAAAGCTCCCGGACCCGGCCGTACTCGGCAACGCCGGTAGTTTCTTCAAGAACCCGTTGGTACCGGCGGCGCTGGTTGCCCGGCTCAAGGGTGAATTCCCGGATCTGGTGGCCTACGCGCAACCGGACGGTCAGATGAAGCTGGCCGCTGGCTGGCTAATCGAACGGGCAGGGTGGAAAGGATTTCGCGAGAAAGATGCAGGCGTGCATAAATTGCAGGCCTTGGTGTTGGTCAACTATGGCAATGCCACCGGACTGCAATTGCTCGACCTGGCACAGCGCATCCAGAAAGACATTTCAGAACGTTTTCATGTCGATCTGGAAATGGAGCCCAATCAGTATTGAAGCTAAGCTATCCGGACTGATCTCAAAGCCCTGCACAACTTCCATTGTGCAGGGCTTTTTTGTTAATGCTGGGTTAACTTAGCCACCTAACGATACCAGCATTTGCTTCATCAAAGGCCCGGCGCAGACGTGCTCGTCTGCACAAAAGAGCCCATCAGCCTGAGTCGATCTGTGATAACCGAACCGCTTGGCTAAAGCGGCAGATTGCTCGACCCCATAACCCAATACTATGCGGGCGTGCCCATGATTACCCTGAAACTCAATGGTCAAGACCATCAACTCGACGTCACCGAAGACATGCCGCTGCTCTGGGCGATCCGCGACGTGGCCGGTTACAACGGCACCAAATTCGGCTGCGGCATGGGCCTGTGCGGCGCCTGCACCATTCATATCGAAGGCGCTCCGGCACGCAGTTGCATCACGCCAATCGGCTCGGTCGTGGGGCAGAACGTCACCACAATCGACAATCTGCATGCCGACCCCGTCGGCAAAGTCGTGCAGCAAGCCTGGCTCGACACGGCCGTGGCCCAGTGCGGCTACTGTCAGGGCGGGCAAATCATGTCTGCCACCGCATTGCTTAAAACCAATCCGAACCCGAGCGACGAGCAGATCGAAGAGGCGATGGTCGGCAACATTTGCCGCTGCGGCACCTACAACCGCATCAAGACCGCCATCCGCCAGGCATCCACTCACCTCAAGGAGGCCAAGGCATGAGCCGGTTACCGAATGATTTCGCCCTGAGCAACCTCAGTCGGCGTGGTTTCCTCAAAGGCGTGGGCGCTACGGGTGCACTGGTGGTGGCCGCCAGTTGGGGCTGGCAAGACGCGTTTGCCGAAGAGAAGGAGAAGAAGTTCGGCGCCGATGGCATGCCCCACGGCTGGGTCGACGATCCCAAGGTTTACATCAGCATCGCAGCCGACGGCACGGTGACAGTCGTCTGCAACCGTTCGGAAATGGGCCAGGGTGTGCGCACCAGCCTGACCATGGTCGTGGCCGACGAACTGGAAGCGGATTGGGCACGGGTCAAAGTCAAGCAGGCACCGGGCGACGAAGTGCGTTTCGGCAACCAGGATACCGACGGTTCGCGCAGCATGCGTCACTGGTACGAGCCAATGCGCCGCTGCGGTGCCGCCGCGCGGACCATGCTCGAGCAGGCGGCTGCCGAGCAGTGGAAAGTGCCGGTCAGTGAATGTCATGCGCAACTGCATAAAGTCATCCACAAGCCTTCCGGTCGCGAACTGGACTATGGCGCCCTGGCCACCGCTGCGGGCGCCCTGGCCGTGCCGGCGCGTGACAGTCTGCGCCTCAAGCAACCTTCGGAATTCCGCTACATCGGCAAGGAAGGCACCAGGGCCATCGACGGTGACGACATCGTCAACGGTCGCGCGGTATATGGTGCCGACGTGCATGTCGACGGCATGCTGTACGCCACCATCGCCCGACCCGCGGTGTACGGTGGCAAGGTCAAGACCTTCGATGCCAGCGCCGCGATGAAAGTCCCCGGCGTTCTCAAGGTCGTGCAGATCGAAAGCCGTCCACTGCCATCGGAGTTTCAACCGCTGGGTGGTGTGGCGGTGGTGGCCAGCAATACCTGGGCAGCGATCAAGGGGCGTGAAGCGCTGAAAATCGAATGGGATGACGGCGCCAACGCCAGTTATGACTCGATCGCCTACCGCGAGGAGCTGGAGGCCGCTTCGCTCAAACCCGGCAAAGTGGTACGCAACACGGGCAACATCGATAAAGCCATGAGCGGCGCCAACAGCACGCTGGAAGCCTCTTACTACTTGCCGCATCTATCACAGTCGCCGATGGAGCCAATGGTCGCCATCGCCCGCTACAAGGACGGCGTATGCGAGGCCTGGGGGCCGAGCCAGGCGCCACAGGTCACCCGTGAGCGGATCAGCGAGCGTCTCGGCCTGCCGTTCGACAACGTCACCGTCAACGTCACCCTGCTGGGCGGCGGTTTCGGTCGCAAGTCCAAACCCGACTTCATCATCGAAGCGGCGATTCTTGCCAAGGAGTTCCCTGGCAAAGCCGTGCGTGTGCAATGGACCCGTGAAGACGACATCCACTGCTCCTATTTCCACACCGTGTCCGCAGAGTACCTCAAGGCCAGCCTGAACAAGGATGGTCTGCCTTCCGGCTGGTTGCACCGCACGGTTGCACCCAGCATCACCGCATTGTTCGCACCGGGCATGAATCACGAAGCGGCATTCGAGCTGGGCATGGGTTTCACCAACATGGCCTACGCGATCCCCAACGTGCGCCTGGAGAACCCCGAGGCGACGGTGCACACCCGGGTCGGTTGGTATCGCTCGGTGTCGAACATCCCCCATGGCTTTGCCATCCAGAGTTTCGTCGATGAACTGGCGCACAAGGCCGGGCAGGATCCGCTCAAGTACCAAATCAAATTGCTCGGCCCGGACCGTCAGATCGATCCGCGTACCTTGAGTGAGGAGTGGAACTACGGTGAATCGCCGGAACGTTACCCGATCGACACCGGGCGTTTGCGCACGGTGCTGGAAACTGCCGCCAAAGCCGCCGGTTGGGGGCGCGAGTTGCCGAAGGGGCGTGGCCTTGGCCTGGCGGTGCATTACAGCTTCGTCACCTACGTGGCGGCGGTGATCGAGGTCGAGGTCAAAGACGACGGCACACTGATCGTGCACAAGGCTGATATCGCTGTGGATTGCGGGCCGCAGATCAATCCCGAGCGGATTCGCGCACAGTTCGAAGGCGCTTGCGTCATGGGCCTGGGCAACGCAGTGCTGGGTGAAATCAGCTTCAAGGATGGCAAGGTCCAGCAGGACAACTTCCATATGTACGAAGTGGCGCGCATGTCCCTGGCACCGAAGGAAGTCGCCGTGCATCTGGTCACGCCGCCAGGCAATGTCCCTTTGGGTGGCGTTGGCGAACCCGGTGTGCCGCCGATTGCGCCGGCACTGTGTAACGCAATCTTTGCCGCCACCGGCAAACGCATTCGCAGCCTGCCGATTCGCTATCAGTTGCAGGACTGGCAAAAGGCCAAAGCCTGATGGACAGCGCCGATCTGAATGTCCTGCGCAGCGTACTGGAGTGGCGCCGAGCCGGTCAGCGGGTGGTTTTGTACAGCGTGGTCCAGACCTGGGGCACCGCGCCCCGGGCACCTGGGGCCATGCTGGCCTTGCGTGAAGACGGCGTGGTGATTGGTTCGGTGTCGGGTGGTTGTGTCGAGGATGACCTGATTGCCCGGTTGCACGATGGTCGGATTCCGGCCGACGGGCCGCCCGTGCAATTGATCACCTACGGCGTGACCCGCGAAGAGGCGGCACGCTTTGGCTTGCCGTGCGGCGGCACCTTGCGATTGACCGAGGAGCGCGTCGGCGATCCCGCGTGGGTCGCTGAACTGCTGGCTCGCTGCGAAGCCCATGAAATCGTGGCGCGCTGCCTTGATATTGCGACCGGTGAAGTGGTTTTACAGCCCGCCAGTAAAACGGATGTACTGGCGTTCGACGAGCAGACCTTGCGTGCCATCTACGGCCCCCGCTGGCGCTTGTTGTTGATTGGCGCGGGGCAATTGTCTCGTTACGTTGCCGAAATGGCGCGGCTGCTGGATTTCGAAGTGCTGATTTGTGATCCGCGTACCGAGTTCGTCTATGGCTGGGAAGAGCAGCATGGTCGTTTCGTCTCCGGCATGCCCGACGAGGCGGTGCTGAGTATCCAGACCGACGAACGCACGGCCATCGTTGCACTGACCCACGACCCGCGCCTGGATGATATGGCCCTGCTGACGGCCCTCGACTCCAGGGCGTTTTACGTCGGCGCGCTGGGATCACGGGTCAACAGCCGGAAGCGCCGGGAAAATCTGGCGCACCTGGGCTTGTCGCAACAGGCCATTGATCGGCTGCACGGTCCGATCGGTTTGCATATCGGCAGTCATAGCCCGGCGGAAATCGCCTTGTCGTTGATGGCTGAAATTGTGGCGATCAAAAATGGCGTGGAACTGAAACAGAAGAAGCCGTCACAGGAGCGCGTATGAGCGAGTCCATCGGCGTCATTGTGTTGGCAGCGGGGCAGGGCAGCCGGTTTCGTCAGGTCGCCGGTACCGACAAGGACAAGTTACTGGCCGATTGCAGCGGTCGCGATGGCGCGGCTCGCTCGGTGATCGAGCATGTGCTGATGAATCTGCCAGCCAATGCGGGCAAGCGCGTCCTGGTGACTACCGCTGATCGACCCCAAGTGATTCGCATGGCTCAGGCCTACGGCTGCGAAACTGTGTTGATCGAGTCCGTCGGCATGGGTGACAGCATTGCTGCAGGAGTTTCTGCCTGTGCGCAACTCGATGGCTGGTTGATGGTTTTGGGCGACATGCCGTTCATCCTGCCGTCCAGCATTGAAAAAGTCCTGGCAGGTATGCGCAGCGACAGCGTCAGCGTGCCGGTGCAGGACGGGGAGTATGGGCATCCGGTCGGGTTCGGACGGGATTTCGCGGCGGGATTGATGGCGTTGTCGGGGGATCGTGGCGCCAAACCGCTATTTGCCAAGGGGCGCGTGTTTGAGGTGGCAGTGGATGATCCCGGGGTGTTATGGGATGTGGATGTGCCGGAGAAGTTAGTCTTCAAGTAATCGCTGATCCCTAGTGGGAGCGAGCTTGCTCGCGAGAGCGGTGGATCAACCAGCATCCATTTTCGAATCTTAAGCCATCATCGCGAGCAAGCTCCGACAGGGAATCGGTACAGTTGTTTTGGATATAAAAAAGCCCCGCCTGGGTCACCAGGCGGGGCTTTTCATTAGCGATGGAATCAGACGAGAGGTTTAGGCTCGTGTTCTTTTTCCAGAGCTTTTTCGTGTTGCTCTACCGCTTCCTGAACGGAGCGTGGTGCTTCGTGGATGGCGGATTGAGCAGGCTCTGCAGCGACTTCTGCAGTCGGGGCAGGCGCTGCCTCGGCCACTTCAGCAACAATCGGCGCTGGTTCGACTGCAACAACGGCTTCAGCCTGAGCCGCAGCGGCCGCCAATTCGGCTTCCTTCTGCAGGCGCTCTTCCTCACGCTTGCGACGACGCACTTCACGCGGGTCGTTTGGTGCGCGGCCGCTTGGCGTCAGGGCGCTGACAGGAGCGGCTGCAACCACGGGTGCAGGCGCTTCGGCAACGACTGGCGCTTCCACGACAGGAGCGGGCTCGGCAGCAGCGACGACCGGCTCGGAGGTCACGGCATCGGCAACCGGAGCTTCAACGGCCGGCGCTTCAACGACTGGCGCTGGAGTTTCGGTGACGGCTGGCTCGGCAACCCAGTTGAACGCGGTTTGCTCTTCGCGAACTTCACGAACGGCTTCGGTCACGGTTTCAGTGACGGTTTCGGCAACCGGTTCTGCGATCACAACAGGTCCTGCGACAGCTTCAACCACTGGCTGTGCCGGTGCCACTTCGATTTCCGGCGATGCGGTCACTTCAACCGGAGTAGTCGCTTCAACGACTGGCGCTTCGACTGGTGCAGTTTCCAGGGTGGCGGCAGTGGCGCGTTCGGCTTGCTCGTTGGCCTGTGCTTCGGCCGGGGCGCTGATCACGGTGCTGGCAACGGCTGCGGTAACCGCCAGGCCGGCGGCCAGATCGGCGGTGCTTGGCGCTTCGTTATTTTCGCCGGATTCGGATTCTTCCGAACCTTCGATCACATTGCCGTTGGCATCGCGTTGACGCTCGCGACGGTTGCTGCGACGACGCTGGCCACGGGAACGGCGGCGTGGGCGATCGCCTTCGGCGCCGTCCTGTCCTTCTTCCTGCAGTTGCTCTTCGTTGGTGGTCAGCTCTTCTTCGGCGACGGCAGCGGCTTGCTCGGCACGTGGTTGACGTTCTTCACGCGGTGGGCGTGGAGCGCGCTCTTCGCGTGGCTGGCGGGCCGGGCGCTCTTCAGCGGTCGCAGCAGCAGCCGCAACGGCCGGAGCAGCATCCAGAGGCTCACGCAGTTCACGAACGCGCTCTTCGCGTTCGCCACGTGGCTTACGGTCTTCACGCGGTGCGCGAGGTGCACGTTCTTCTCGTGGAGCGCGCGGCGCGCGTTCTTCACGTGCTACGGCTGGTGTCTCTTCACGGGCTTCGCGTGGCTGACGCTCTTCGCGTGGCTCACGTGGTGCGCGCTCTTCACGCGGTGCACGTTCTTCGCGCGGCTTGCGTTCTTCATCGCGGCGACCGTTACGGTTGCGGCTCTGCTGGCGACCGTTGCGACGTTGTTCTTCATTGCTGCGAGCCGGACGCTCGGTGGCAGCCGGTTTTTCGACCACTGCCGGGGCAGCAGGCTCTTCCTTGGAGGCGAACAGGCTGACCAGCGACTTCACCAGGCCCTTGAACAGGCTTGGCTCTGGAGCGGCGACAGGGGCGGCAACCGGAGCGGCGACGACTTCAGTCGGAACCGGAGCGTTGGCACGGGCTGGCGCAGTCTTGACCGCCGCTTCCTGGCGAACCAAGGTGCGGGTGGCCGCAGCTGGCTGGACTTCTTCCACTTCGGCAGCGGCAGCAGCGATTTCGTAGCTGGACTGGTTGATCGCCGCTTCAGGGCTGTCATCACGCAGACGCTGTACTTCGAAGTGCGGCGTTTCGAGATGATCGTTCGGCAGAATCACGATGCGGGCACGGGTGCGCAGTTCGATCTTGGTGATCGAGTTGCGTTTCTCGTTGAGCAGGAACGCGGCGACCGGGATCGGCACCTGGGCGCGAACTTCGGCGGTGCGGTCTTTCAGTGCTTCTTCTTCGATCAGGCGCAGGATCGCCAGCGACAACGATTCAACATCACGGATGATGCCGGTGCCGTTGCAGCGCGGGCAGACGATGCCGCTGCTTTCGCCCAGGGAAGGACGCAGGCGCTGACGGGACATTTCCAGCAGGCCGAAGCGCGAGATGCGACCGACTTGCACGCGAGCGCGGTCGGCTTCCAGGCATTCGCGGACTTTCTCTTCCACGGCGCGCTGGTTCTTGGCAGGGGTCATGTCGATGAAGTCGATGACGATCAGGCCGCCAATGTCGCGCAGGCGCAACTGACGGGCGATTTCTTCGGCGGCTTCAAGGTTGGTCTGCAGGGCGGTTTCTTCGATGTCGCTGCCTTTGGTGGCACGCGCCGAGTTGATGTCGATGGACACCAGGGCTTCGGTCGGATCGATAACGATGGAGCCGCCGGAAGGCAATTCGACGACGCGCTGGAACGCGGTTTCGATCTGGCTTTCGATCTGGAAGCGGTTGAACAGCGGAACGCTGTCTTCGTACAGCTTGATCTTGCTGGCGTACTGCGGCATCACCTGACGGATGAAGGTCAGGGCTTCGTCCTGGGCTTCGACGCTGTCGATCAGCACTTCGCCGATGTCCTGGCGCAGGTAGTCACGGATGGCGCGGATGATCACGTTGCTTTCCTGATAGATCAGGAATGGCGCGGAGCGATCCAGCGAGGCTTCTTTGATGGCGGTCCAGAGTTGCAGCAGGTAGTCGAGGTCCCACTGCATTTCTTCACTGCTGCGGCCCAGGCCGGCAGTGCGCACGATCAGGCCCATGTCGGCCGGGGCAACCAGGCCGTTCAGGGCTTCGCGCAGTTCGTTGCGCTCTTCACCTTCGATGCGACGGGAGATGCCGCCGGCACGCGGGTTGTTCGGCATCAGTACCAGGTAACGACCGGCCAGGCTGATGAAAGTGGTCAGGGCGGCGCCCTTGTTGCCACGTTCTTCTTTTTCGACCTGAACGATGACTTCCTGGCCTTCGCTCAGGACGTCCTTGATGTTGACGCGGCCTTCAGGGGCTTTCTTGAAGTATTCGCGGGAGATTTCTTTGAGTGGCAGGAAGCCGTGGCGCTCGGAGCCGAAATCGACAAAGGCAGCCTCAAGGCTTGGTTCGATGCGAGTAATCCGGCCTTTATAGATGTTGGCCTTCTTCTGCTCGCGTGCACCGGATTCGATGTCCAGGTCGTAGAGGCGCTGGCCATCTACCAGTGCAACACGCAACTCTTCGGGTTGAGTTGCGTTAATCAGCATTCTTTTCATGTAGTACCGTCGGTTTCCGGGCTGCCGGAAACGGCGTTCGGCACACACGACTTCTCACGGTCGGTGTCAGGTGCGTCAGGAGTGGTTGGACACTCCAGTGTCTAGCGAACCCCGACCAATTGGGCCGGTGTCGCGACGTACGCGTCCTGCTTGCTGTGGCTACTTAAGCACTCAGTCAGGAGGAGGAATCAACCAGCGGCTGTGGACGAGATGAAGCGTCTTGATAAAGCCTATTGCTACACAGTCCAGCGGTTGTGCATCTCCACCCTACACGTATCCCTGATAATTCGGGTGCTGCCGCGCGCAGAATCCGCAGCGGGTTGGCATTTACCGTGAGCTCCGAAAGGGGAGGTCACGCATCATGGCTAATTTAGGCGTTGTTTCCGAAGCGTTCGCTCGGGGTCATTCGCTGCTGACTGCACTTTGTGAACTGGCCATGAATATTGGCTCGCAAGACGAGTGAAAACTCTGCTTTGCGGTTTGATTCAGGCCTCATGTCACCTGCGCTTGTTACAACTGCAAACTCCACCGTTACGTAGCGAAAGCCCCGTAGGACGGCCTCGCGTCCTGGTGAATTGCGTTGGTCAGGGTCGGTTTTTGACCGTTGGTCCGCTGTCCAGGCCGCTTTTGGCGGCGTTCGCGACTATAGCAGCAATGATTAAGTGCTTCAATTCCATAAAAAATTGTTATCATCCGCGGCATGACGACTACAGCCCCCTCGACCCCAGGCGTACAACTGCTTGAGGTCTCGCCGGAATATGCCGGCCAACGTATTGATAATTTCCTTCTCGCTCGGCTCAAAGGCGTGCCCAAGACCTTGATTTACCGCATTTTGCGCAAGGGCGAAGTGCGGGTGAACAAGGGGCGGATCAAGCCCGAATACAAGCTGCAGGCGGGCGATATCGTGCGCGTGCCGCCGGTTCGCGTGCCTGAGCGCGACGAGCCGGTGCCGCTGGCTCAAGGTCTGCTGCAGCGACTCGAGGCGTCGATTGTCTACGAAGACAAGGCGTTGATCGTGATCAACAAGCCTGCCGGGATCGCCGTTCATGGTGGCAGCGGTTTGAATTACGGGGTCATCGAAGCCTTTCGTCAGTTGCGCCCCGATGCCAAGGAGCTGGAACTGGTCCACCGTCTCGATCGTGACACATCCGGGCTGCTGATGATCGCCAAGAAGCGCAGCATGTTGCGTCACCTGCACACCGCATTGCGCGGTGATGGTGTCGATAAGCGCTACATGGCACTGGTTCGCGGCAACTGGGCGAGCTCGATCAAGCAAGTCCGTGCGGCACTCGGCAAGAGCAACCTGCGCTCCGGCGAGCGCATGGTCGAGGTCGACGAGGAGGAGGGCAAGGAGTCTGTGACCGTGTTCAAGGTCCTGCGTCGCTTTGGCGACTTTGCCACCCTGATCGAAGCCAAACCGATCACCGGTCGCACGCACCAGATCCGCGTCCACACGTTGCACGCCGGGCACTGCATTGCCGGTGACACCAAGTACGGCGATGACGATTTCAGTAAGGAAATCCGTGATCTGGGCGGCAAGCGCCTGTTCCTGCACGCTTACATGCTGACCGTGCCGCTGCCCGATGGCGGTGAGCTCAAGTTGCAGGCGCCGGTCGATGAAATGTGGGCCAAGACCGTGGAGCGATTGAGTGCGCCCATCTGATTACAAGCTGCTGATTTTCGATTGGGACGGCACGCTCGCCGATTCCATTGGTCGGATTGTCGAAGCGATGCATGTGGCGTCGGAGCGAACCGGTTTTCCACTGCGCGATGATTTCGCCGTCAAGGGCATTATCGGGCTGGGTCTGCCGGAAGCGATCCGCACTTTGTATCCCGAAATCGGCGATGCCGACCTGATAGCCTTCCGTCAGCATTATGCGGATCACTACATCGCGTCGGAGGCGGTGCCTTCGCCGTTGTTTGAAGGTGTGGTCGAGTCGCTCGAGGCGTTTCGCGCCGAGGGATATCATCTGGCTGTGGCGACCGGCAAGGCTCGGCGCGGGCTGGACCGGGTGCTGAAATCCCACGGCTGGGAAAATTATTTCGACATCACCCGTGCGGCTGACGAGACCGCCAGCAAGCCGCATCCGCTGATGCTTGAGCAGATCCTGGCGCATTGCAACGTGGCTCCCGCACAGGCGCTTATGGTCGGCGACTCGTCGTTCGATCTGCAGATGGCGCGTAATGCCGGGATGGATTCGGTGGCGGTCAGCTACGGTGCTCAATCGATCGAGGCGCTGAAACTGCTTGAGCCGCGGCTGGCGGTCGATCGCTTTTCAGAATTGCATGCCTGGCTGAATCAGCGGGCTTAATACGTTGTTGCTGGGGTAGATGGCATGACCGACGAATGGAAAGCGCCCGCCAAGTCGAGCGCAGAGAGCGGTGACGAGAAAAGCTGGAAGCTGCTGGAAAAGACGCTGCTGGCCAGTGTGCAGGAGCAGCGTCGGTCCCGGCGCTGGGGGATTTTCTTCAAGTTGCTGACGTTTGTGTACCTGTTTGGCGCGCTGGCACTGTTCACGCCGCTGATGGACATGGAAAAAGCCGCCACCCGCAGTGCCCATTACACGGCGTTGATCGACGTGACCGGCATGATCGCCGACAAGGAGCCGGCCAGCGCCGACAATATTGTTGGCAGCCTGCGTGCGGCCTTCGAGGACGACAAGGTCAAGGGTGTCATCCTGCGTATCAATAGCCCGGGCGGCAGTCCGGTGCAGTCGGGTTACGTCTACGACGAAATTCGCCGTCTGCGCGGCCTGCATCCGGATACCAAGGTCTACGCGGTGATTTCGGATCTGGGGGCTTCCGGGGCCTACTACATTGCCAGTGCGGCCGATCAGATCTACGCCGACAAGGCGAGCCTGGTGGGCTCCATCGGTGTGACGGCGGCCGGTTACGGTTTTGTTGGCACCATGGAGAAGCTGGGGGTCGAGCGTCGTACCTATACTTCTGGCGAGCACAAGTCGTTCCTTGATCCGTTCCAGCCGCAAAAGCCGGAAGAGACGGCGTTTTGGCAGGGTGTACTCGATACCACGCACAATCAGTTCATCAGCAGCGTCAAGCAAGGACGTGGTGATCGCCTGAAGGACAAGGAGCATCCGGAGCTGTTCTCTGGTCTGGTCTGGTCCGGGGAGCAGGCGTTGCCACTGGGGCTGATCGATGGCCTGGGTAATGCCAGTTCGGTTGCCCGGGATGTGATCGGCGAAAAAGAGCTGGTGGACTTCACGATTCAGGAGTCGCCGTTCGACCGCTTCTCGAAAAAGCTCGGTGCCAGCGTGGCTGAGCATTTGGCGATGTGGATGGGTTTCAACGGTCCATCGCTGCGTTGATCTTTTGGGCGCTCAAAAAAACCGGTCTGTTTGGCCGGTTTTTTGTGGCTCAGGGGATTTGCACGCCTTCCGTCAGCAGCATGTCGACAAGGCGGATCAGCGGTAAGCCGATCAGGCTGGTGGCGTCCGGGCCTTCGGTGCGTTGAAACAGGCTCACGCCCAAGCCTTCGGCCTTGAAGCTGCCAGCGCAGTCGTAGGGTTGTTCGGTACGCAGATAGCGCTCGATGCGGGCGCTGTCGAGTGCACGCATGTGTACGGTGAAAGGTACGCACTCGACCTGGCAGCGGCCGGTCTGGCTGTTGAGCAGTGCCAGGCCTGTCAGGAAGGTGACGCTGGCGCCGCTGGCGGCCAGCAGTTGTTCGCGGGCCTTTTCGAAGGTGTGGGGCTTGCCGATGATCCTGTCCCCGAGTACGGCAACCTGGTCGGAGCCAATGATCAAGTGAGCGCTGTGACTGCCGGTCAGTGCGCGGGCTTTTTCTTCGGCGAGGCGCTTGACCAGATCAACGGCGGTTTCGCCGGGGCGATGGCTTTCGTCGATATCCGGCGAGCTGCAGGTGAACGGCAGTTGCAGGCGAGCCAGCAATTCCCGGCGATAGACCGAGCTGGAAGCGAGTAATAAAGGCAGCATGGGCAACTCCAAAAGGCAGGCGAGAATTCTAGCGGGGCTCCCAAGTGACGGATAGGGCTGAATTTCCTTTGACATGGGCGGGGGCATCCCTATAATGCTGCGCCTATGTTGAATGACCCGATTCCACCTCACGTTGACCCGCGCAAATTGGCTGATCGTGGCACCACCCTTCAAGGTGAAATGCTGCTGGCCGATTTGGAGAGACTCTGCGACCCGCTTTCCGACAATGTCGGTACGGTGCAGGCTAAATTCGTTTTTGAACGAGATGAACGTAAATCTGTGGTCATCCACAGCTTTATCGACACTGAAGTCAAAATGGTTTGCCAGCGTTGTCTTGAGCTGGTCACCCTGCCGATCCATAGCGAATGCAGTTACGCTGTGGTGAAGGAGGGTGCGAATACCCAGTCGTTGCCGAAAGGTTATGACGTGCTGGAACTGGGCGAAGATCCTTTGGATCTGCAGTCACTGATCGAGGAGGAGCTTCTGCTCGCCTTGCCCATTGTGCCTGCTCATCATCCGGAAGAATGCCAGCAGCCGGCGGGAGCAGATGAGCCCGAACCGAGCGAGGACGAGGTAACGCGGTCCAACCCGTTCAGTGTATTGGCGCAGTTAAAGCGTGACCCAAACGTTTAGGAGTTAATCAATTATGGCTGTTCAGCAGAACAAAAAATCCCGCTCTGCCCGTGACATGCGCCGTTCGCACGACGCTCTCGAGGCTAGCACCCTGTCTGTAGAAAAAACCACTGGTGAAGTTCACCTGCGTCACCACGTATCGCCAGAAGGCGTATACCGTGGCCGTAAAGTGATCGACAAGGGCGCTGACGAGTAATCACTTGTCCGCTCAAGTCATCGCGATTGACGCAATGGGCGGGGACTTCGGTCCCCGCAGCATTGTCCAGGCCAGTCTTGCTTGCCTGTCTGCTACTCCCTCGCTACACCTGACCCTCGTCGGTCAAGCCTCCCTCCTTGAAGAATTGATCGCCGGCCATTCGGCTGTGGATCGCGCTCGTCTGTCGATTACCCCTGCGTCCGAAGTCATCACCATGGACGAAAAACCGGCCCAGGCCCTGCGCGGCAAGCCCGACTCCTCGATGCGCGTGGCGCTTGAGTTGTTAAGGGATGGCAAGGTCCAGGCCTGTGTGAGTGCCGGCAATACCGGTGCGCTGATGGCGTTGTCACGGTTTGTGCTCAAGACCCTGCCCGGCATTGATCGGCCCGCCATGGTCGCGGCGATTCCGACGCAGAAAGGCTACTGTCAGTTGCTCGACCTGGGTGCCAACGTCGATTGCAGTGCCGAGCACTTGTTGCAGTTCGCGGTGATGGGTTCTGTCGCGGCGGAAACCCTCGGTATCGTTCGTCCGCGCGTGGCACTGCTGAATATCGGCACTGAAGACATCAAGGGCAACCAGCAGGTCAAGCTGGCGGCTACTTTGTTGCAGAATGCCCGTGGCATCAATTACATCGGTTTTATCGAGGGTGACGGTTTATACCGGGGCGAGGCGGATGTCGTGGTGTGTGACGGCTTTGTCGGCAATATCCTGCTCAAATCCAGCGAAGGCCTGGCCACCATGATAGCCGCGCGTATCGAGGCGTTGTTCAAGAAAAACCTGGCTTCGCGAATGATCGGTGCATTGGCGCTGCCATTGATGAAGCGCCTGCAGGCGGATCTGGCTCCGGCGCGGCATAACGGTGCAAGCTTTCTGGGGTTGCAGGGGATTGTGGTGAAAAGTCACGGTTCTGCAGGGGTGCAGGGCTTTCAGAGCGCCATCCAGCGTGCTCTTATCGAGATTCAGGAAAACCTGCCCGAGCGGCTTCACGGTCGTCTGGAGGATTTGTTGCCTTAGGCGTTTTCGTCGGACAATGCTTAAATGTGACCGCTCAGTTCAATTGGCCATCCAACTGTCAGTTTCTTGCGTCCCCCAAGAGGGACGTCAATTCTCCGACGACAAGATCATTAGGGGCTTGTTTCATGTCTGCTTCCCTCGCATTCGTCTTTCCGGGACAGGGTTCGCAGTCCCTCGGCATGCTGGCCGAGTTGGGCGCGCAACATCCGGTTGTCCTCGAAACATTCAAAGAAGCTTCCGATGCTCTGGGTTACGACCTGTGGGCACTGACCCAGCAAGGGCCGGAAGAACAACTCAATCAAACCGATAAAACCCAACCGGCCATTCTGACCGCCTCGATCGCCCTGTGGCGTCTGTGGCTGGCGGAAGGTGGTGCGCGTCCGGCCTACGTCGCCGGTCACAGCCTGGGTGAGTACAGCGCGCTGGTCGCGGCGGGCAGCCTCAGCCTGGGCGATGCAGTGAAGCTGGTCGAGCGTCGTGGCCAACTGATGCAGGAAGCCGTTCCGGCCGGGCAGGGCGGCATGGCTGCCATCCTGGGGCTGGACGATGCTGATGTGCTGGCGGCCTGTGCCGAAGCGGCGCAAGGCGAAGTGGTCAGCGCGGTCAACTTCAACTCGCCTGGCCAAGTGGTTATCGCCGGTGCCAAGGCTGCGGTCGAGCGCGCCATTGAAGGCTGCAAGGCACGTGGCGCCAAGCGCGCCATGCCTCTGCCGGTCAGCGTACCGTCCCATTGCGAGCTGATGCGCCCGGCGGCCGAGCGTTTCGCCGAGTCGATCGCAGCGATCGACTGGCAGGCGCCGCAGATTCCGGTGGTGCAAAACGTCAGTGCCAATGTGCCTGCCGATCTGCAAACCCTCAAGCGTGATCTGCTTGAACAGCTCTACAAGCCTGTGCGCTGGGTCGAATCGGTCCAGGCACTGGCGGCCAAGGGGGCAGCCCAATTGGTCGAATGCGGCCCGGGCAAAGTGCTGGCCGGTCTGAACAAACGCTGCGCCGAAGGCGTATCGACTTCCAACCTCAATACCCCAGACGCTTTCGCTGCCGCTCGCGCAGCGCTGGCCTGAATCAGGAGAAGCTTGCATGAGTCTGCAAGGTAAAGTTGCACTGGTCACGGGTGCAAGCCGCGGTATCGGCCAGGCTATCGCCCTGGAACTGGGTCGTCAGGGCGCCATCGTTGTGGGCACCGCGACCTCCGCTTCCGGTGCCGAGCGCATTGCCGCCACCCTGAAGGAACACGGTATTCAGGGCACTGGCCTTGAGCTCAATGTCACCAGCGACGAGTCCGTGGCGGCCGTCCTGGCGAGCATTCAGGAGCAGTTCGGTGCGCCGGCGATCCTGGTCAACAATGCCGGTATCACCCGCGATAACCTGATGATGCGCATGAAAGACGACGAGTGGCATGACGTTGTCGATACCAACCTGAACAGTCTGTTCCGCCTGTCCAAGGGCGTTTTGCGCGGCATGACCAAAGCCCGTTGGGGACGAATTATCAGTATTGGCTCGGTTGTGGGTGCCATGGGCAACGCAGGCCAAGTAAACTACGCTGCCGCCAAGGCCGGTCTGGAAGGTTTCAGTCGTGCACTGGCGCGTGAAGTCGGTTCGCGTTCGATTACGGTAAACTCGGTGGCCCCAGGGTTCATCGACACCGATATGACCCGTGAACTGCCGGAAGCACAGCGTGAAGCCTTGCAGGCGCAGATTCCGCTGGGTCGTCTGGGGCAAGCACAAGAGATCGCGTCTGTGGTCGCTTTTCTTGCGTCCGACGGTGCGGCATACGTTACCGGGGCTACAATCCCGGTGAACGGCGGGATGTACATGAGTTAAATGTGACGGATTGCTTCAAAAAAATGTCATACGAGCTGTCTAAAATCCGTTATAAAGCTGCAATCTATTTATAGGCAGAGGGCCGCAGGGTTTGAGGAGTGAAGCTTTCAGTTGAAAAGCTGAAAAGTCTTTCTATACACTTACCCACTGGCCAGCTGCCTGAATTTGTCCATTAGGAGTGAAAACAAGGTATGAGCACCATCGAAGAGCGCGTCAAGAAAATCGTTGCCGAGCAACTGGGCGTTAAAGAAGAAGAAGTGGTCAACACCGCTTCCTTCGTTGAAGACCTGGGTGCTGACTCCCTTGACACCGTTGAGCTGGTGATGGCTCTGGAAGAGGAATTCGAGACCGAAATCCCTGACGAAGAAGCTGAGAAGATCACTACTGTACAAGCTGCAATCGACTACGTTACTAGCCACCAGGCGTAATAGTTTGTAATCGTTGCTTGCTGTCATGGAAAAACCGCACTGCTATCACGGCGTGCGGTTTTTTCTTTAGGCCTGATGCAAAGTCGTCATTTCAAAAAAGGAGAGTGCTGTGTCGCGTAGACGCGTCGTAGTCACCGGTATGGGTATGTTGTCGCCACTGGGCACGGATGTGCCAAGCAGCTGGCAGGGCATTCTGGCTGGCCGCAGTGGCATTGGTCTGATCGAACACACCGACCTTTCTGCCTATTCCACCCGTTTTGGCGGCTCGGTAAAGGGTTTCAATGTCGAGGAATACCTGTCGGTCAAGGAAGCCCGCAAACTCGACTTGTTCATTCAGTACGGCCTGGCCGCAGGTTTTCAGGCGGTACGCAATGCCGGTCTGGAAGTCACCGACGCCAACCGTGAACGCATTGGCGTCGCCATGGGCTCGGGCATTGGCGGACTGACCAATATCGAAGAAACCAGCCGTACGCTGCATGATTCCGGCCCACGACGGATTTCTCCGTTTTTCGTGCCCGGCTCGATCATCAATATGATTTCCGGTTTCCTGTCGATCCACTTGGGCGCACAGGGACCCAACTACGCCATCGCCACCGCCTGTACCACGGGTACGCACTGCATCGGTATGGCTGCGCGCAACATCATGTACGACGAAGCTGACGTGATGATCGCCGGCGGCTCCGAAATGGCGGCCTGTGGCCTGGGCATGGGTGGCTTTGGTGCCTCTCGCGCATTGTCGACCCGTAATGACGAGCCGACCCGAGCCAGTCGCCCATGGGACAAGGGCCGTGATGGCTTCGTGCTGTCCGATGGTGCCGGTGCGCTGGTTCTGGAAGAACTCGAACACGCCAAGGCCCGCGGCGCGACCATCTATGCCGAACTGATCGGTTTCGGCACCAGTGGCGATGCCTTTCACATGACCTCGCCTCCAGCGGATGGTGCCGGTGCTGCGCGCTGTATCACCAATGCCTTGCGCGATGCCAGGATCAATGGCGATCAGGTGCAATACGTCAACGCCCACGGTACTTCGACACCTGCCGGCGACCTTGCGGAAGTCAATGCGATCAAGTCGGTGTTCGGAGAGCACGCCTACAAGCTGGCGGTCAGTTCGACCAAGTCCATGACCGGTCACCTGCTGGGTGCGGCGGGCGCGGTCGAGGCGATCTTCAGCGTACTGGCAATCAACAGTCAGGTGGCCCCGCCGACCATCAACCTCGATGAAGCGGACGAAGGCTGCGATCTCGATTTCGTGCCGCACACCGCGCGCAACATGGATATCGATGTGGTCCTGTCCAACTCCTTCGGTTTTGGCGGTACCAACGGCTCGCTGGTATTCCGCCGGTTCGCAGGCTGATGGACAGCTGGGTCGACGGTCAGCCGGCTGACGCTTTGTCGCTGAAGGATCGCGGCCTGGCTTACGGTGATGGTCTATTCGAGACCATTGCCGTGCGAGGTGGTCTTCCGGTTTTGCTGGATCGCCATTTGCAGCGTTTGGCCAAGGGGTGCCAGCGCTTGGCAATCAACCTTGATCATGGCGCGATGCTCACCGAGCTGCAGGCCTACGCCAGGGAACTGGACGACGGAGTACTCAAGCTGATCGTCACTCGCGGCGACGGTTTGCGTGGCTACGCTTTCGATCCTTCAGCCCAGGCCCGACGTGTCCTGTCCGGTAATCCTCCTGCGGTTTATCCGGCTGCCCATGCCGAGCAGGGCGTTCGCCTGTTTCCCTGCACGACGCGACTGTCCATTCAGCCACTGCTTGCCGGTCTCAAGCACTTGAACCGCCTCGAACAGGTGATTGCCCGCGCGGAATGGCGAGACACCGAACATGCCGAAGGCCTGATGCTTGATCAGGCGGGACGCGTGATCGAAGGTGTGTTCAGCAACCTGTTCCTTGTACGCGATGGCGTGTTGATCACGGCTGATCTGAAACGCTGTGGCGTGGAAGGGGTGATGCGTGCCGAGTTATTGTTTCAAGCCAAGTCGTTGGGCATTCCCACGCAAATCACCGATATAACCCTCGAACAGCTGCAATGGGCTGACGAAGTCTTTGTCTGCAACAGTGTGTATGGTATTTGGCCGGTGCATGCCTATGCCGCACTGAGCTGGCCGGTTGGGCCGCTCACCCGTAAACTCCAAACCATTGCCCGCGCGCTACTGGATGCTTGATACGTGAGACGTAAATTCTTGCTGCTGCTGGAAACCGGACTGGTTCTGGCGGGGCTGATGTTGGGCGCTTCCGCCTGGAAGATTCATTCGGCGCTGGTACAGCCGCTGAACATCGCTCAGGAAGAACTGCTGGAGGTGCCAAAAGGCACCACCCCGACCCGCACCTTCTATCGACTCGAAGCCGATGGCGTCATCAAGGACGCGTTCTGGCTTCGCCTGTATTGGCGTTTCAATCTATCGAAACAACCCTTGCATAGTGGCGAGTACCGCATGTTGCCCGGTATGACCGTCGAGGGTCTGATCGACCTGTGGAAGCGGGGCGAGATGGTGCAGTACAGCGTAACCCTGGTCGAAGGCTGGAATTTCCGCCAGGTCCGCGCCGCCTTGGCCAAGGAAGAAAAGCTCGATCACACTCTGGAGGGGCTGAGCGATACCCAGGTCATGGAAAAGCTCGGTCATGGCGGGATTTTCCCGGAAGGACGATTCTTCCCTGATACCTATCGCTTCGTGCGCGGCATGACTGACGTTGAGCTATTGAAAATAGCCTACGACCGTCTCAATGAGGTGTTGGCCAAGGAATGGGAGCAGCGTGCCCCTGATGCGCCCTACACCGAACCCTATCAGGCCCTGATCATGGCCTCGCTGGTGGAAAAGGAAACCGGTGTGCCCCAGGAACGCGGGCAGATCGCGGGCGTGTTTGTGCGGCGGATGGCGATGGGCATGTTGCTGCAGACCGACCCGACGGTGATCTACGGCCTCGGTGATCGTTACAGCGGCAAATTGACCCGTGCCCATCTCAAGGAACCGACGCCGTATAACACCTATGTGATTGCCGGCTTGCCGCCGACCCCGATTGCCATGGTCGGTCGTGAAGCGATCCATGCGGCGTTGAATCCGGTAGCCGGCAACAGCCTGTACTTTGTCGCTCGCGGCGACGGCAGCCACGTGTTCTCCGACGATCTGGATGCACACAACAGCGCCGTGCGGGAGTTCCAGCTTAAGCGTCGTGCCGATTACCGCTCCAGTCCGGCGCCCGCCACCGCCCCTGACACGCAGGATGCCCCGGCTCCGGAAGCCCAGGCACCGATTCCGGCGGCTTCACCTGATCCGGCCCCGCAAGCCCTGCCGCAAGTGCCGGCGCAAGAGCCCGCACCTGCGCCCGTACCGGATGCAGCCGCCCCGCAAAGCCCGCAATGACTCTGACTAAGGACTGCCTGTGACTGGCTTGTTTATTACGCTGGAAGGCCCGGAAGGCGCCGGCAAGAGCACCAATCGCGAATACCTTGCCGAGCGCCTGCGCGCCGCGGGTATCGAGGTCGTGTTGACCCGCGAACCGGGCGGTACGCCACTGGCCGAGCGAATTCGCGAGGTGTTGCTGGCTCCGGTTGATGAAGAGATGAATCCGGACACCGAATTGCTGCTGGTCTTCGCAGCGCGTGCCCAGCATCTGGCCCAGGTGATCCGCCCGGCGCTGGCGCGGGGCGCCGTGGTGCTGTGTGATCGTTTTACCGATTCGACCTACGCCTATCAGGGTGGCGGCCGCGGCTTGTCCCTGGGGCGTATCGCGACGCTGGAAACCTTCGTGCAAGGTGATCTGCGTCCCGACCTGACACTGATTTTCGATTTGCCGGTTGAAGTAGGTCTGGCGCGTGCCAGTGCGCGTGGTCGCCTCGACCGTTTCGAACTCGAAGGCCGAACCTTTTTCGATGCCGTGCGCAGCGCTTTCCTCAAGCGCGCCGCAGCGGAGCCGGGACGCTATGTGCTGGTCGATGCCGCGCAACCGCTGGCGCAGGTTCAGCAGTCCCTCGATACCTTGCTGCCGCGTCTGCTGGAGCTGACCCGTGGCTGAAGCCTATCCGTGGCAGGACAGCCTCTGGCAACAGTTGGCCGGTCGTACGCACCACGCCCACGCCTATCTGCTGCATGGCCCGGCCGGGATCGGCAAGCGAGCGCTGGCCGAGCGCCTGATGGCCAGTCTGTTGTGTCAGCGTCCTACCGCCCAGGGCGCTTGCGGTGAATGCAAATCCTGCCTGTTGCTCAAGGCCGGCAGTCACCCGGACAACTACATTCTCGAGCCGGAAGAAGCCGATAAGGCCATCAAGGTCGATCAGGTGCGTGACCTGGTCAGCTTCGTGGTCCAGACCGCGCAGTTGGGCGGGCGCAAAGTGGTGCTGATCGAACCCGTCGAGTCGATGAACATCAACGCCGCCAACGCCTTGCTCAAAAGCCTTGAAGAGCCGTCCGGCGACACGGTATTGCTGCTGGTCAGCCACCAGCCGAGCCGTTTGCTGCCGACCATCAAGAGTCGCTGCGTGCAGCAGGCTTGCCCGCTGCCGAGCGAAGCCATGAGTCTGGCCTGGCTGGCGAAAGCGTTGCCCGATTGCTCGGAAGAAGAACGTATTGAATTGCTGACCCTGGCGGCCGGTTCGCCGTTGGCCGCGGTCAACCTGCAGGCTCAGGGTGTGCGCGAACAGCGTGCGCAAGTGGTCGATGGTGTGAAGAAACTGCTCAAGCAACAGCAATCGCCGACCCAACTGGCCGAAGGCTGGAATGCAATCCCGTTGCTGCTGTTGTTCGACTGGTTCTGCGACTGGTCGAGCCTGATCCTGCGCTATCAGTTGACCCAGGATGAAGAGGGGTTGGGGCTGATGGACATGCGCAAGGTGATTCAATACCTGGCGCAGAAGACCGCGCAGGACAAAGTCCTGAATATCCAGGACTGGATTCTTGCCCAACGCCAGAAAGTACTCGGCAAAGCCAACCTTAACCGGGTGCTGCTGCTGGAGGCCCTGCTGGTGCAATGGGCGTCGCTGCCTGCCCAGAGGTAATCCGGGCGCGACCTGTCAGCAGTGAAACGTTTCCGGGCCACCGGGGTTGGCGTACAGTTCAACGAAGTGACAACACAGCCCGCGTTCGATTCGAAAACCATCTGGCCGGAGTGCTTGAGTCCGACCATCCCACTCATACGATGTAAGTTGCAGCCCTTTTATGCTCGTAGATTCCCATTGCCACCTCGATCGCCTTGACCTCACCGCCCACGACGGATCCCTGGACGCTGCTCTCGATGCTGCCCGTCAACGCGGGGTAGGGCACTTTCTGTGTATCGGCGTCAGTGCCGACAATGCCGCCGATGTCAAAGCCCTGGCTGAGCGTTATGAGGACGTCGATTGCTCGGTTGGCGTGCATCCGCTGGACGTGCAGCCGGGCGCCGCCCCTGCGCTGGACTGGCTGTTGCAGGAACTCAATCACCCGCGCGTGGTGGCGATTGGTGAAACCGGCCTGGACTATCACTACGAGCCCGAAGCGGCAGCGTTGCAGCAGGCGTCTTTCCGCCTGCACCTGCAAGCGGCGCAGCGGACTGGCAAGCCGGTGATCATCCACACCCGTGGGGCTCGCGCAGATACCCTGCAGATGCTGCGTGAGGCGGACCTGCCCCAGGCGGGCGTGCTGCATTGCTTTACCGAAGACTGGGACATGGCCAAGGCTGCCCTGGACATGGGCTATTACATTTCCTTGTCCGGTATTGTCACTTTCCGCAATGCCGACGCGTTACGAGACGTGGCCAGCAAAGTCCCGGCCGATCGGTTGCTGGTGGAAACCGACTCGCCATACCTGGCGCCGATTCCTCATCGTGGCAAACCCAACTTGCCGCAGTATGTGCGAGAAGTGGCAGAGTTCCTGGCCATGTTGCGTGGTGAACCTTACGAACGATTTGCCGGGCAGACCACCGAGAACTTCAAGCGACTGTTCCCGCTGGCGCATGTGAAAGGTTAAATCGCAGGCAAAAAAAACCCGGGTTCTGGGGGGTGAATCCGGGTTAAGACCATTAGGAGTAAAACAATGGCACGCGGTCCGTTGGTACCAATATCGGCGTGACACTTGGGGGAGATGCCCCGCCGACAGTTCAAGTATTGATCACTATTGCGCCGAGTCCAGTTTACCGAACACAGTTTTTAAACAATTTTGGAATACGCCCGCTTCGGAAGCGTTCTCATCAGCCGCGGACCCTGTCCGAATTCATCAAGAAACACAGACATGGTCGGATGATCCGTGCATTTTTGCGTAATTTAGGCATAATACGCGGCTTCGAATTTTGACCCCTACAGACCTTTTCTTATGCATAAAGAACCTCGTAAGGTCCGTGAGTTTCGTCGCCGCGAGCAAGAAATTCTCGATACCGCGCTCAAGCTGTTCCTCGAACAAGGTGAAGACAGTGTCACCGTCGAGATGATTGCTGATGCCGTCGGTATCGGCAAAGGCACGATCTATAAGCATTTCAAATCCAAGGCCGAGATCTATCTGCGCCTGATGCTCGACTATGAGCGCGATCTGAACGAACTGCTGCATTCGGCCGACGTCGACAAGGACAAGGAAGCCCTGTCGCGCGCCTATTTCGAATTCCGCATGCGTGACCCGCAGCGTTATCGGCTGTTCGATCGCCTGGAAGAAAAGGTGGTCAAGGGCAACCAGGTGCCGGAGATGATCGAGGAACTGCACAAGATCCGCGCCTCGAACTTCGAACGCCTGACATTGTTGATCAAGGGCCGGATCAGCGAAGGCAAGCTGGAAGATGTGCCACCTTACTTCCATTACTGCGCGTCCTGGGCGCTGGTGCACGGTGCCGTGGCGCTGTATCACTCGCCGTTCTGGAGCAATGTGCTGGAAGATCAGGAAGGCTTCTTCCAGTTCCTGATGGACATCGGCGTTCGCATGGGCAACAAACGCAAGCGCGACTCCGATACCCCGAGCAGCTGAGCCATTCAGTTGCCTTATGACGCCATGAATTCGCTACATGGCGCAGTACCGCAGGAATATACTCAGGCATAGGGCTTGCTAAAACTTGATTTGTGAGTCAAGTTTTAGCGGTTCGATTTTCTTTCGCCGGAGTGATCCATGATCGTTGACCGTCAAGGCAGGCGTTTTCGTAATTTGCGAATCAGTCTGACCTCAGCCTGCAATTACGCTTGTACCTACTGCGTGCCTAACGGCAAGCGGCTGGTGGCTGCGCAGGATGAATTGTCGGCCGAGGCCATGGCGCGCGGCGTCGCCTATCTGATTGAAGCGGCAGGCATCGAGCGCTTGCGCATCACCGGCGGCGAGCCGCTGGTCAGCCCGAAACTCGAAGCCTTCATGACCGCCGTCGGCCAGATGGGCCTGGAAGACATCAGCCTGACCACCAATGGTCAACTGCTGGCGAAAAAGCTGCCGTTGCTGGTCAATGCCGGCATTCGCCGCATCAACGTTTCCCTCGATACCCTGGACGCCGGCGCCTTTCGCGGCATTGCCCGTGGCGGCGATCTGGCGACCGTGCTCGACGGCATGGACCAGGCCAGCGCCGCTGGCATGAAGATCAAGGTCAACATGGTGCCGTTGCGTGGCCAGAACCTCGATCAGGTAATGCCTCTGCTGGAGTACTGCCTGGAGCGTGGCTATGAGTTGCGCTTCATCGAGTTGATGCGAATGGGCCACCTGGCCAGCGACTCCAACGCCTTCCTGCAGCAGTTTGTCAGCCTTCAGCAGTTGTTGGACCTGATCGGCGAGCGCTACGAATATCTCCAGGCCGATGCTCCGGTCGATGCGACTGCAGTGCGCTACGAAATCCCGGGCATGGGCCACTTCGGTGTAATCGCCAACGAAAGCGTTCCATTCTGCCGCACCTGTTCCAGGCTGCGTCTGTCCTCCACCGGCTGGTTGCATGGCTGTTTGTCATCGAGTAATCGGCACTTCGTCGGCGATCTGTTGGACAAACCGCGTCATCAAGCGCTGCCGGCGCTCCAGCGGCTCTTGGTGAAAGCCTTGGGCGACAAGCAGGAAGTAGCGTTTTCCGGTGGTGCCACGGTCATGAAGATTATCGGCGGCTGAACCGGCCCTGTGGCGAGGGCGCTTGCTCCCGCTGGGGTGCGAAGCAGCCCTCGATTGTTACAAACACTACTTTCCTTGGTATTTGCGACCTCTGCGCAGCCCGGCGGGACGGTGCGGCGATCCTACGAGCTCACTCGCCACAAACAGAATTATCAATCCGGAAATATCTTTGGTCGCAAAGGACTGGCGCAAAAGCTGCATCCCACGGCCATTCGCCGGTTTTCCGACACCGGCCTCTGGAGGATAGGATGCGTAGCCTGGTTTTGCTGCTGGCCGTTTTGGCGCTTGGCGGCTGCATGAATGTCAGCGATATGGCCGAGGGCGCTCGCTATCAAATGAGCGACGCCGGTTTGCTGGACCATAGCGATAGCCGCCGTGTAAATAACCTGCGCATTCAACCGGACTCTTTCGTCTACATTGCCCAAGGCGCGTTCGCCCCGCCGGGCAGTGCCGTTTACCCGCGACCCAACGTGATCGCTGAAGTCGCCTTCGATGGCTTTGTCGAATATTTCCCGATGGTCCGCCGCGCTCGTGCGCCGGAAGGGCTTGACCAGGCGATGAGCGAAGCCCGTGCCGTGGGTGCCCATTACCTGCTCTACACCCGTTTTGCCAAGTCGGATGACCGCATTGGCAACTCGGACGAATGGCTGGATCAAGAAGCAGTCGATCGCCTGGGCATCGACAGCGGTGTCATTCAGATCATGTTGATCGAGACCAGCACCCAGTATTTGATTGATACTGCACGTATCAAGAGTCGTGGCGGTTTACTGACGTTCCACGACAAAAAGCCAGAAGACCTGATGGGCCCGCCGCTGGAGCAATATGCTCGTAGCCTGCTGGGGCTCAGCGACCAGTAATCGAAAGGAGATCGCCATGAGTGGCCCGCAAAAAGCCAACGACCTGCTGGGGCAAATCCCCAAAACCAAAGGCTTGCCGCCGGTCCATCTGTGGAACCCCGACTTCTGCGGTGACATCGACATGCGCATCGCCCGCGACGGCACCTGGTACTACCTGGGCACGCCGATAGGGCGCAAGCCGATGGTCAAACTCTTCTCGACCATCATTCGCCGCGACGGCGATGACTATTTCCTTATTACGCCGGTCGAGAAGGTCGGCATCAAGGTCGATGATGCGCCTTTCGTGGCCGTTGCCGTGGATGTGGAAGGCGAGGGCGAGGCGCAGGTCTTGCGCTTCACCACCAACGTTGACGAAACCGCTGATGCCGGCACAGAGCATCCGATCCGCGTGTTGATCGACCCGCTCACCCAGGAGCCGGCGCCTTACGTCCATGTGCGCACCAATCTCGAAGCCCTGATCCATCGCAATGTGTTCTATCAATTGGTGGAGCTGGCGGTGAGTCGCGAAATCGACGGGCAGCGTTGGTTGGGTGTATGGAGTGGCGGTGAGTTCTTCCCGATAGGTCTGGAGCCATAACTCATCACTTTGTAGGAGCAGGCTTGCTCGCGAAGGCGGCAGGCCTCGAGCTTTTCGCGAGCAAGCTCGCACCTGCGTTGAATTCCTGCCTGTAACCAAAAAATCAAATTGACACCCAATCGTATGATGATTAGCGTGGTCTTCCATCGCGATCGGCTTTGAGGTGTCCATGTCCAGCAGTTTCCATGCATCAACGGTCGATTGGTTGGGCTGCTGGATCGCCACCGGGCAGGTCAAGCCGGGGGAGTCTCTCAAGGTCGAGGCGGATCTGGGCGAGCAGCTCGGTGTCAGTCGCACCGTCATCCGCGAAGCCATCAAGACCCTGGTCGCCAAAGGCATGCTCGAAGTCGGGCCCAAGGTCGGCACGCGGGTGTTACCGGTGCGGCGCTGGAATCTGTTCGACCCACAAGTCGTCGGCTGGCTGTCGCGCAGCGGTTTGCCGGAAAACTTCGTTGATGACTTGCTCGATCTGCGCCGCACCATCGAACCGATGGCCGTGCGTTGGGCTTGCGAGCGGGCGAGTGTCGAGCAGATAGAAGCGATTTTATTGGCCTGCAATGCGCTCGAACGCGCCGTGGACAGCGGCGTCGATTACAACCGCGCCGACCAGCTCTTCCACGAATCCATCCTCGCCGCCAGTCACAATCAATTCATCGAACAAATGGTCCCGGCCCTCGGCGCGTTGTTGGCAGTGTGTTTCGAGGTGTCCGCCGCCGACCCCGACGAATTGCGTCGCACCTTGCCGATTCATAAAGACATGGCCGACGCCATCGCGGCTCGGGATGCCGCGCGGGGTGTCTGGGCCTGCATGACCCTGATCGACAACGCTGACCTGGCGATCAAGCGCTATTACCCGCAGGTCATGGCCGACAGAAAGGCCAGCTGAGAACGAAGCACCTGTAGAGCCGGCTTGCCGGCGATGGCGCTCTTAAAGTCGCGATCGCTGGCAAGCCGGCTCCTACCTAAAAACAAGAACAACAGCAGGAGGTTGCATGACGTGGACTGCGGTTACCGAACACCGGGCGCAACTCGGCGAAGGCCCGTTCTGGGATGCGCCGACCCAGGCACTGTACTGGGTGGACATCGCCGGCAAGCAAGCGCTGCGGCTGGTCGGCGCCAACGTGCAGATCTGGCAGATGCCGGAGCATGTGTCGGCTTTCATCCCCTGCGAAAGCGGCGATGCATTGGTGACCCTGAGCAGTGGCGTCTATCGACTCGATCTGGATTCACCAGGCCTGGAGCCGCGCCTGACATTGCTCTGTGTCGCCGATCCGCAACCGGGCAACCGTGCCAATGAGGCGCGCTGTGATGCCCTGGGGCGGCTCTGGCTCGGCACCATGCAAAACAACATCGGCGAGCAAGGTGAAGACCTGCCCGTCACGCGGCGTACCGGCGGGCTTTTTCGCATTGATCGCGATGCCCGGGTAACGCCACTGCTTCGCGGCCTGGGCATTCCCAATACGTTGTTGTGGAGCGAGGACATTACCACCCTGTATTTCGGCGATAGCCTCGACGGCACGCTGTATCAGCATGTCATTCGCACCGATGGCAACCTCGAACCGGCGCAGATCTGGTTCGAAGGACATGGGCGAGGCGGTCCGGACGGATCGGCGATGGATGCCGAAGGTTTTATCTGGAACGCCCGATGGGATGGCAGTTGCCTGCTCAGGCTTGCCCCGGACGGCACAGTCGATCGGGTCATCGACCTGCCGGTCAGTCGTCCCACCAGTTGCGTGTTCGGCGATGCCGACCTGAAAACCCTATACATCACCAGTGCAGCCAGCCCGCTCGGGCATTCGCTGGACGGGGCGGTGTTGTCGATGCGTGTCGATGTTCCAGGAAAAATCTGTAGTCGATTCGCTGGGTAATTCCCAATATATGGGATGCAAATATATATATTGAGATTTGTTGCGGGCCGGGTTTATAGTCGGCCTCACCAGTGACATGCACTCACACTTAAAAAAACAAAACAGGTGAAGTGATGCAGCGATTTTCCACCGCACTCCCTTGCGGAGTCAGTGCTTCAGATCCGATCCATGCTGAAGCGTTTTTGCGCTCGCCTGTTTTTCCTCAACGTCTTTTGACCGGACATCCACGGATGCCCGGTTTTTGTCGTGCTTTCGAACAGGAGTCTTGATCCATGGCTGAACCTCTTTCTTTGCCACCGGTACCCGAGCCGCCGAAGGGTGAGCGCCTGAAAAACAAAGTCGTGCTGCTCACCGGTGCCGCCCAAGGCATTGGCGAGGCCATCGTCGCGACCTTCGCGTCCCAGCAAGCCAGGCTGATCATCAGCGATATCCAGGCCGAGAAAGTCGAAAAAGTCGCGGCGCACTGGCGGGAACAAGGTGCCGATGTGGTGGCGATCAAGGCCGACGTATCGCGCCAACAGGATCTGCACGCCATGGCCAGACTGGCGGTCGAACGTCATGGCCGAATCGACGTGTTGGTCAACTGCGCCGGGGTCAACGTGTTCCGCGACCCTCTGGAAATGACCGAAGAAGACTGGCATCGCTGCTTCGCCATCGACCTCGACGGCGCCTGGTATGGCTGCAAGGCCGTGTTGCCGCAGATGATCGAGCAGGGCATCGGCAGCATCATCAACATTGCCTCGACCCATTCCACCCACATCATTCCAGGCTGCTTTCCGTACCCGGTGGCCAAGCACGGTTTGCTCGGCCTGACCCGCGCCCTGGGCATCGAATATGCGCCCAAGGGCATTCGCGTCAACGCCATTGCACCCGGTTACATCGAAACCCAATTGAACGTCGACTACTGGAACGGGTTTGCCGATCCCCACGCCGAACGTCAGCGCGCCTTTGACCTGCACCCGCCAAAACGGATCGGCCAGCCGATCGAAGTGGCCATGACGGCGGTTTTCCTGGCGAGCGATGAAGCGCCGTTCATCAACGCGTCGTGCATCACCATCGATGGTGGGCGCTCGGTGATGTACCACGACTGAGCCTGCGGGATTTCAGGCGCATGACTACGCCTGAAATCCAATCATCATACGATATGACTATTGGCAGCACGGGTTCACCGCCCATTGATTTACAAGAACGCTTTCAAAGAACGCTCAAAAAAAATAACAAGGAGTCAGCTTATGAATCGTCGTCGTGCAATCCGTTCCCTGTGCTGTGCCGCTTTGGCGGTCACCGCGGTCAGCCTGAGCAGCACGCTGCTGGCGGCCGAGGAAGTGAAAATCGGTTTCCTGGTCAAACAAGCCGAAGAACCCTGGTTCCAGACCGAATGGGCCTTCGCTGAAAAGGCCGGCAAGGAGAAGGGCTTTACCTTGATCAAGATCGCCGTGCCGGACGGCGAGAAAACCCTGTCGGCCATCGACAGCCTCGCGGCCAACGGCGCCAAGGGCTTTGTGATTTGCCCGCCGGATGTGTCCCTCGGCCCGGCGATCATGGCCAAAGCCAAGCTCAATGGTTTGAAAGTGATTGCTGTGGATGACCGTTTCGTCGACGCCGGCGGCAAGTTTATGGAAGACGTTCCCTACCTCGGCATGGCGGCGTTTGAAGTCGGCCAGAAACAGGGCCATGCCATGGCCACCGAAGCGAAAAAACGCGGTTGGGAGTGGAAAGACACCTACGCCGTGATCAACACCTACAACGAACTCGACACCGGCAAAAAGCGCACCGACGGTTCGGTCAAGGCGCTGGAAGATGCCGGCATGCCGAAGGACCACATTCTGTTCGCGGCCCTGAAAACCCTCGACGTACCGGGCAGCATGGACGCCACCAACTCGGCGCTGGTGAAACTGCCGGGCGCGGCGAAAAACCTGATCATCGGTGGCATGAACGACAACACCGTGCTGGGCGGGGTGCGCGCCACCGAAAGCGCCGGCTTCGCCGCGAAGAATGTGATCGGCATCGGCATCAACGGCACCGATGCGATCGGTGAATTGAAGAAACCCGACAGTGGTTTCTATGGATCGATGCTGCCAAGCCCGCACATCGAGGGCTACAACACTGCCGCGATGATGTACGAGTGGGTCACCACCGGCACGGAACCTGCGAAATACACCGCCATGGACGACGTGACGCTGATCACCCGCGACAACTTCAAGCAGGAGCTGGAAAAGATCGGCCTGTGGAACTGAGGGCCGGTTGATTTCATCGGCAGCCCTGATGATGGGGTTGCCTGATCCGTGTGACGAGGTGGTTATGGCGCAAACACAAGTACAACAACGCACTGACGGAGCTTTCAGGGGCAGTGGCAGCTTGCGCTTCAACGGGATCGGTAAAACCTTTCCCGGGGTGAAGGCGCTCGATGGCATCAGCTTCGTCGCCCATCCGGGGCAGGTTCATGCCTTGATGGGGGAAAACGGTGCCGGTAAATCGACCCTGCTGAAAATCCTCGGTGGCGCGTATATACCGAGCAGTGGCGACCTGCAGATCGGCGAGCAGACGATGGTCTTCAGGTCCACCGCCGACAGCATCGGCAACGGCGTCGCGGTGATCCACCAGGAGCTGCACCTGGTGCCGGAAATGACCGTGGCGGAAAACCTGTTTCTCGGGCATCTGCCGGCGAGCTTCGGCCTGATCAACGGTCGCACCCTTCGCCAACAGGCATTGGCCTGTCTCAAGGGCCTGGCTGATGAAATCGACCCGCAGGAGAAAGTCGGGCGCTTGTCCCTCGGCCAGCGGCAACTGGTGGAAATCGCCAAGGCCCTGTCCCGTGGTGCGCATGTGATTGCGTTTGACGAGCCCACCAGCAGCCTTTCGGCGCGGGAGATCGATCGCTTGATGGCGATCATCGCTCGCCTGCGCGATGAGGGCAAAGTGGTGCTCTACGTCTCCCATCGCATGGAAGAAGTGTTCCGCATCTGCAACGCGGTGACGGTGTTCAAGGACGGTCGCTACGTGCACACCTTCGAGGACATGAGCCAGCTGACCCACGATCAATTGGTCACCTGCATGGTCGGTCGCGACATCCAGGACATCTACGATTACCGCCCTCGTCAGCGCGGTGCGGTGGCACTTAAAGTCGACGGGCTGCTCGGGCCAGGCTTGCGCGAGCCGGTGAGTTTCGAGGCCCATAAAGGCGAGATTCTCGGGCTGTTCGGTTTGGTGGGGGCCGGTCGTACCGAGCTGTTTCGCATGCTCAGCGGTTTGCAGCGCAACACCGCGGGACGCCTTGAATTGCGCGGCCACGAGCTGAAATTGCGTTCACCCCGTGATGCCATTGCCGCCGGGATTCTGTTGTGCCCGGAGGATCGCAAGAAGGAGGGCATCATGCCGCTCTCCAGCGTCGCCGAAAACATCAACATCAGCGCTCGCGGTGCCCATTCCACCTTCGGTTGTCTGTTGCGTGGCCTGTGGGAGAAGGGCAATGCCGACAAGCAGATCAAGGCGCTGAAAGTGAAGACGCCGCATGCCGGGCAGCAGATCAAGTTTCTATCCGGCGGCAACCAGCAGAAAGCCATCCTCGGTCGTTGGCTGTCGATGCCAATGAAAGTGCTGCTGCTCGACGAGCCCACGCGCGGTATCGACATCGGCGCCAAGGCCGAGATCTACCAGATCATCCATAACCTGGCCGCCGACGGTATTTCGGTGATCGTGGTGTCCAGCGACCTGATGGAAGTGATGGGCATTTCCGACCGCATCCTGGTGCTGTGCGAAGGCGCCATGCGTGGCGAACTGAGCCGCGAACAGGCCAACGAAACCAACCTGCTGCAACTGGCTTTGCCGCGCCAACGCGCTGACGGCGTGGCGAACTGAGAGGTGATTATGATGACAACCCAAAACAATGCCCTGCCGACTCCGCGCAAACCGCTGGACCTGCGGCGCTTTCTCGATGACTGGGTCATGCTGCTGGCGGCTGTGGGGATCTTCGTGCTCTGCACCTTGCTGATCGACAATTTCCTTTCGCCGCTGAACATGCGTGGCCTGGGCCTGGCGATTTCCACCACCGGGATTGCCGCCTGCACCATGTTGTACTGCTTGGCGTCCGGGCATTTCGACTTGTCGGTGGGCTCGGTGATCGCCTGTGCCGGGGTCGTCGCGGCCGTGGTGATGCGCGACACCAACAGCGTGTTTCTCGGTGTGTGTGCGGCGCTGGTCATGGGACTAATTGTCGGGCTGATCAACGGGATCGTGATCGCCAAGCTGCGGGTCAACGCGTTGATCACGACGCTGGCCACCATGCAGATCGTGCGCGGCCTGGCTTACATCTTCGCCAATGGCAAAGCGGTGGGGGTGTCCCAGGAGCCATTCTTTGTCTTCGGTAACGGCCAGTTATTCGGCGTGCCGGTGCCGATCCTGATCACCATCGTCTGCTTCCTGTTCTTCGGCTGGCTGCTCAACTACACCACCTATGGCCGCAATACCATGGCCATCGGCGGCAACCAGGAAGCGGCGCTGCTGGCCGGGGTCAACGTTGACCGGACCAAGATCATCATCTTCGCCGTGCACGGCGTGATCGGCGCGCTGGCCGGGGTGATCCTGGCTTCGCGCATGACCTCGGGTCAGCCGATGATCGGCCAGGGCTTCGAACTGACGGTGATCTCGGCATGCGTGCTGGGCGGGGTATCGCTGAGCGGCGGGATCGGCATGATCCGGCACGTGATTGCCGGGGTGCTGATTCTGGCGATCATCGAAAACGCGATGAACCTGAAGAACATCGATACGTTTTACCAGTACGTGATTCGCGGTTCGATTTTGCTGTTGGCGGTGGTGATTGACCGTCTGAAACAGCGCTGAGATTTTCGCTGCTCTTACGGCCGCCATCGCGGGCAAGCCATGCTCCCGCAGGTTTTTGCGAAACCTGTGGGAGCATGGCTTGCCCGCGATGGCGGCATAACTGAATCACTCCCGCTCTCGCGAACAATCGCATCCTTCTGTCAGCTCCCTTAAATATTCCTTGCCCGCCCCAACCCGTTTCGGGTATCAATTTGTACATGATTAGACAGGTACGATTTGACAAGAAACAACGGGTGGTCGACGAGCTTATCCGGCGCATCGAAAGCGGCCTCATGGAGGACGGCTTTCATCTGCCGGGCGAGCATCAATTGGCTCAAGAATTCAAAGTCAGCCGAGGTACCTTGCGTGAAGCCCTGGCCGAGTTGAAACGGCGCAACTACATCGCGACGCAAAGCGGGGTGGGCTCCATTGTCACCTTCGACGGTGTGGTACTCGACCAGCGCAGTGGCTGGGCCCAGGCCCTGGCCGATAGCGGTGCGCTGATCAATACCGAAGTGCTGCGGCTGGAGGCGGTGACCCGTCCTGACTTGCTGTCGCGTTTCGGCACCGACCAGTTCATTACCCTCGACCGGCGCCGCCGCTCCAACGACGGCACCCTGGTCTCCCTCGAACGCTCCTTGATGCCCGCCACCGGAGGCCTGGAAAGCTTGCCGCGCGTCGGTTTGATCGACAATTCCCTGACCATCACTCTGGCTGCCTACGGCTATATCGGCGAACGCGGCGATCAATGGATCGGTGCCGAACCACTGAACGCCGAAGACGCCGAACTGCTGGGACGACCGGTCGGCACGGTATTCCTCAAAGCCTTGCGTACGACTTACGACCGGCAAAACCGTTTCATGGAACAGGTGGAAAGCCTGCTGGACCCCATCCACTTCCGCCTGCACCTGCAATTTGGAAACAGCAAATGACCGCACTCAATCATGCATTGGGTGCGTTCTATGGCCTGGCCCTGGGCGATGCCCTGGGCATGCCGACCCAATCCCTGAGCCGCGCCGAGATCAAGGCGCGCTTCGGCGTAATCACCGACTTGCAAGACGCCGGCCCCTTGCAACCGATTGCCGCCAACATGCCCAAGGGGTCCATCACTGACGATACCGAACAGGCGATCCTGGTCGGGCAGTTGTTGATCGACGGCAAGGGCAAGATCGAACCGGCGCTGCTCGCCCGGCGCTTGATCGAATGGGAAGCCGGGATGCAGGCCAGGGGCTCGCAGGATTTGCTCGGGCCATCGACCAAGCGTGCGATCGAGATGATCCTGGCCGGCCATTCGCCGGAAGAGGCGGGGCGTTACGGCACCACCAACGGTGCGGCGATGCGCATCACCCCGGTCGGTATTTCGGCGGACGTCGGCGATCCCGAGGGTTTTATCGACGCCGTGGTGCAGGCCTGCCAAGTCACCCATAACACCACGCTGGGTATTTCGAGCGCCGCGGCGGTGGCGGCGGTGGTCTCGGCCGGGATCAACGGCATGGGGCTGGGGGAGGCGTTGAGCCTTGGCCAGCGAATCGCCCAACAAGCCGAAAGCCATGGTCACTGGGTTGCCGGCGGACGCATTGCCTCGCGCATCAGTTGGGCGCGCAGCATCAGCGTCGACAGCGACAAGGCGTTGCTGGCCGATCTGCTGTACGACGTGATTGGCACTTCGGTGGCGTCACAGGAATCGGTGGTGGTGTCGTTTGCCCTGGCGCAGCAAGTGGCCATCGGCGAGATGAATGCCTTCGACGCACTGTGCATGGCCGCCAGCCTGGGCGGCGACACCGACACCATCGCGGCGATTCTCGGCGCAATGCTCGGGGCTTGCCTGGGCCTGGAGAGTTGGCCGGAGGCGATGGTCGAGACGGTCAAGGCCGTCAATCATTTGGAGCTGGAGCCACTGGTCAAAGGGCTTCTCAGCCTGCGCTGATCAGGAGCTTTTGTGGCGAGGGAGCTTGCTCCCGCTCGACTGCGCAGCAGTCGCAGACCTTCTAACTCGGTTTAACTGACAGCCCTCTGTCTCTGGATGTTGGGCCGCTTCGCAGCCCAGCGGGAGCAAGCTCCCTCGCCACAGGGATGAATCACTTCCGTATTTGCCCACAACCACAACAAAGGCAACAGGAGTATTTTTCATGAGTTCATCAAACGTCGGGCAGAACGCCGGACAGCTGGAAACCCGGGGCATCGAACCGGTGCCGGAAGCCGAGTGCAACGGTCATCCCCTGCAGCTGTTCTGGGTCTGGTTCGCCGCCAACATTTCCATCCTCGGCCTGCCTTTGGGGGCGACCCTCGTGGCGTTTCGCGGCCTGGCGATCTGGCAGGCGATCATCGTCGCAATCCTCGGTGCTGCTGGCTCCTTCGCCGTGGTCGGGATCATTTCGATTGCCGGTCGTCGTGGCCGGGCCCCGAGCCTGACTTTGTCGCGCGCCATCTTCGGCGTACGCGGCAACGTCGGTCCGACCCTGGTTTCGCTGATGTCGCGCCTGGGGTGGGAAACGGTCAACACCACCACCGCCGCGTTCGTGCTGTTGTCGCTCTGCTCGATCCTGTTCGGCTCGCCGGTGGAAGCGAAAAGCGCACCGCTGTTGACGCTGTTGTTCATCGCGATTTTCGTGTTGCTGACCCTGTCGGTGTCGGGCCTCGGTCACGCCACGCTGTTGGTGATCCAGAAGTGGGCGACCTACGTGTTTGGCGCGCTGAACATTCTGGTGGGCGGTTTCCTCTGCGCCACCATCGACTGGAGCGCGGTGTTCAACGCCACGCCTGCGCCACTGAGCGCCATGATCATCGGCGTCGGCACCATGGCGGCGGGCACCGGCATCGGTTGGGCCAATGCCGGTGCCGACATGTCGCGCTACCAGCACCGCAGCGTCAAGGCTGTGCGCCTGGTGGCGTCAGCGGCATTCGGCGCGGGCATTCCGCTGGTGCTGTTGATCACCCTCGGCGGCCTGCTGTCGGTGGGCAATAACGACCTGGCCCAGGCCACCGATCCGATCATCGCGATCCGCGACATGCTGCCGACCTGGATGGCCGTGCCGTATCTGATCACCGCATTTGGCGGGTTGCTGCTGTCGAACAACTTGTCGGTGTACTCCGCCGGCCTGACCACGCTGACCCTCGGCTTGAAGGTCAAGCGTGTCTATGCGGTCGTGGTCGACATCGTTGCGATCTTTGCCGGTTCGATCTACTTCATGCTGATTGCCGACAGTTTCTACGGCCCCTTCATCACCTTCATTTCACTGCTGGCGGTGCCGATCACCGCGTGGGTCGGGATCTTTGTGGTCGACCTGATCCACCGTCACTACTACAGCCCCAAGGATTTGCTGGATGTCAGTCCGAGCAGCGCCTACTGGTATCGCGGCGGCGTCGAGTGGCGTGCCTTCGGGGCCTGGGCGATCGCGATCGTGCTTGGTTTCAGTTTCACCACCATTGGCACCACCGCAGAAAACATCTGGTTCAAGGGCTTCCTATCCGACTCGTGGCTGGGCCATAACGGCCTGGGCTGGATCGTGACTTTCGTGGTGGCGGGCGGGGTTTATTTTGTACTCGGCGGGGCGAAGGATCGTCGCGCTGCGTTGACCGGGAATGCGCATGCCTAAGTTGTTGCACACCGGCCAGGTCATCATCGACCTGGTCATGGCCGTGGATAAATTGCCGCAAGCCGGTGGCGACGTGCTGGCGCAGTCCGCCAGTTTCGAAGCCGGAGGTGGCTTCAATGTGATGGCCGCCGCCCGGCGCAACGGTTTGCCGGTGGTCTATCTCGGCCGTCATGGCACCGGGCGTTTTGGTGATCTGGCGCGCGAGGCGATGGATGCGGAGGGCATCCGGATCGGCATCCCTCACCGCGCCGAGCGCGACACCGGATTGTGTGTCGCCATCACGGACGCTTCGGCCGAGCGCAGTTTCGTGTCCTGCATCGGCGCCGAGGGTGAACTGACTGCCGAAGACCTGGAGAGCGTGTCGGTCGAGGCGGGGGACTATGTCTATGTCAGTGGCTACAGCCTGCTGCACGTCGGCAAGGCCCAGGCGCTGGTGGACTGGGTGCTGGCGTTGCCGAGTGCAATCAAGGTGGTGTTCGATCCGGGGCCGTTGGTGGATTCACCGGAGGCGCCGCTGATGCAGGCTTTATTGCCACGCATCGACCTGTGGACCAGCAATGCGGTCGAGGCGCTGAAATTCACCGGGGCGTCGGACCTCGCCGACGCGCTGACGCGCCTGACCGACCATCTGCCGCCCACGGTGTTGATGGTGGTGCGCGACGGCCCGCAAGGCTGCTGGATCAGCCAGGGCGCTGAGTGTCGGCATGTGCCGGGCTTCAAGGTCGACGCCGTGGACAGCAACGGTGCGGGCGATGCCCATGCCGGGGTGTTCGTGGCGGGCCTGGCCCAAGGGTTGTCGGCGTTTGATGCGGCGCGGCGGGCGAATGCGGCGGCGGCGTTGGCGGTGACTCGCTGGGGGCCTGCCACTTCGCCGGGCACAGCCGAGGTTGATGCATTGGTCAGGCAGTCATTCAACGGCTGAACGGACGCCTTCGCTGGCAAGCCATCTCCTTCCTTCAAGGGACAGTGGTGAACACTTGATTTGTGAACACATTGAAACCCTGTGGGAGCGGGCTTGTCCGCAATGACACCCTCCGAACCACCGCATGATTTGGACTCTAGCCAGCCTTGCGCAACGCCTCGATCAACTCTTGCTTGCGCATGGTGGATCGACCCGGAATTTTCTTGGCCCGCGCTTCCTTCATCAAACTGTCCATGGTCTGCGTATCGCGTGAGGCCTTGCTGTTGCGCGAATGCCCCTCGCGACTGGCGACGGCTCGCCGGGCCGATTCCTTGCGATCCTCGGACTTGGCGCTGGCGGGCTTCTTGCGTGCGGATCCTCCGGCGCGTTCGCCGCCGCCGGATTGTTTGTTCACCGTGGCCCAGGCGCGTGCTTCGGCTTCCTCCCTGGACACGCCTTTGCTTTCATAGCTGTCTTCGATGTGCTCGGCCTTGCGCTTCTGCTCGGCGGTGTATTTGTCTTTGCTTCCACGAGGCATGGGATTTCTCCTGCTTTCAGGGGGGCAACTATTGGCTGATTCCGCCGACTTTGCCCGAGTTACCGCTGGTGCTCGAGCCCAGGCCGCCACCGGTGTTATCGGGTGTTTCGGTGTCCGGCAAGTCCAATCCGCCCTGGCGTCCGGGGTCGTTGCCCTGGGTGCGAGGATCGGTCCCGGTGGAAGGCGGCAAACGGTTGTCGATTCCCGCACCGCCGGTGTTCATGCCGGGGGCGCTCTGGATGGCCGGGGCCTTGGGTTTTTCCACTGGGTTAGTGGGGCCAGTGGCCCCGGCGAAGGCGGCAGAGGACAGCAGCGCGGAAAGGGCGAGGGCGGTCAACCGGGACAGGCTCATGGTGTTGTCTCCAATAAATAGAGTCCTGCCTGATTAGTCCGCCCCGGATCTCAATGGGTGCCTCCTGGGCGACGAACGGCTCAGGCGCGCTGCAACGCCTTGACCGCGGTGATTCGGCGCCAGGTCAGGCGCCCGACGGTAATCAACCAATTGAGCGATGCAACCGCCATCACGGTGAGCAGCAGCGTGGACATGCCGTGTTCGACGATGATTTTCCCGGCCAGCAGTGGAAAACCGAACACGCCGATGAAGTACGACAGGCTGAACAGCAGCAAGGATTGCGCGGTGGTGCCGCTCGGCGCTTCATTGGCGGCCAGGCCGTTGATCACTGAATAGGTCAGGCCATAACCGATCCCCAGCATCACGGCGGCGAGCACGTAGCTGAAGCCATCGTTGACCATGAATCCGAACATCAGGATCGAACCCAGCATCAATCCCGAAAGCAGGCAGGACGCACGCAGCGGATCGCGCTTGACCACGAATCCGGCGATCAGCAGGCGGCCGCTGATCGCCGCGCTCATGAAGCCGAGAAAGAACAGCGAATAGTCGAGCGAGCGCTGCGCCGCGTAGCTGGTTTGAAAACTCGACAGCCCACCGAACACGCAGCCGCCGAAGCCGACCATGATGATCGGGAACACTGCTCTGGACGACAGCACCCGGGCTGCGGCATGCCAGGAAATCCGCGATACGACGGTCGATTGCGCCGGGGCCGTTTTCAGCTGTCGATCCAGACGCCAGAACAGCAGCACCCCCATGAAACTGGCCAGCGCCGCCAGGTAAAACGCCGCCGTTACCGGATAGCCGAGGGCGCTCGCGGCGCGACCGAGTAACGGGCCGCTGCCGATGCCGGTCATCATGCTGCCCGACAGCAGGGCGAAATATTTGGCGCGCTGCGCCGGCTTCACCAGGCTCGCGACGATGATCGGCCCCAGGGTATAGAAAACGCCCCAGCCCAATCCCAGCAACAGCCCGAAAAGCAGCAGCAGATGGCCGAAGCCGGGCGTCAGGGCAAAGCCCAGGCTGGCGGCTACCAGCAAGAGGCCGAACAGCGCCACCGAGCGGGCCGCGCCGAGCCAGTCGGACAAGTGGCCGGAGACAATGACCGCGGCAAAGGTGCTGAGCATCGCTGCCGAAATCACGCTGCCGGCATCCTGCTCATTGCCACCGCGAGAGCCGATCAACAGCGACAGCAAAAAGGTCGAACCGTAAGACAGCGACAGCAGATAGCTGGCCAGGCAAAACAGGCCGAACAACTTGCTGGAGACAGGGGGTGTTGCGGTAGACATGACGCGGTTCCTTGACCCGATAAATACGAGGTCATCTATCTATCACGCAAGGCGTCTATGTTGGGTGCGAGGTTCGCGATGCAAGGGTTAGCCAAAGCCGGAGTAATGACCTGTAGCCAGGACGTTCTGCGGTGAGGGAGCAAGCTCCCTCGCCACAAATCGCGCGCCGCCTTAGTATGGCGTTTTCCACTTATGACAAGGCACGTCCATGACGATCGAAATCCGCCCGGCGACCCCCAGTGATGCACCGCAAATCCTCGCGTTCATCACTGAATTGGCCGACTACGAACGTGCCCGCCATGAAGTGATTGCCAGTGTTGCCGACATCGAGCGCAGCCTGTTCAGTGAGGGGGCGACCGCCCATGGCCTGATCTGCTTGCGCGACGGTTTGCCGATCGGTTTCGCGGTGTTCTTCTTCAGCTATTCCACCTGGTTGGGCAGCAACTGCCTGTACCTGGAAGACCTCTACATCACTCCGGAACAACGCGGCGGCGGGGCGGGCAAAACCCTGCTGCGGCATTTGGCGAAAATTGCCTGTGCCAACGACTGCGGGCGCTTCGAATGGAGCGTTCTGGAGTGGAACACCCCGGCCATCGATTTCTACAAATCCCTGGGCGCTCAGCCGCAGGAAGAGTGGGTTCGCTACCGGATGGACGGCAAAGTACTCCGCGAGTTCGCCGAAGGAAATTAAACGCCCACCCCTGTCGGAGCGAGCCTGCTCGCGAAGAAATCGAAAGCACCGCAGGGTGCCAGGCCTCACGCGTTATCGTTGACGACCATCGCTAGCCAGCTAGCTCCTTCAGGGGAATGCATTCCGAGGAGCTAGCGAACGCTGCGATGTTTTTTTGTCTGGTCTCAATATATGGGATTGATATTTATATATTGAGATTGTTCCGCGTCCGGGTTTATAGTCCAGCTCACTCACTGCCAAAAACCAAAACAGGTGAAGCGATGCTGGCGCAATTGATCGCGCTCGATTGGGGGACAACCTCATTACGTGCTTACAAACTGGCCGAAGGTGGCCAGGTGCTCGAACAGCGGTCGCTGTCGTCGGGGATCATGCAATTGCCCAAGGCGCCGCGCGTCATCGCCGGCCGGGAATGCGCCGACGGCTTTGAACTGGCCTTTGACCAGGCCTGCGGCGACTGGCTCGACGAGCAGCCCGGCCTGCCGGTGATTGCCTGCGGCATGGTCGGCAGCGCCCAGGGCTGGCGCGAAGCGGCCTACCGCGATACGCCGGCAAACGTCGCGACCCTCGGTACCGCCCTGCAAACCGTACGCAGTCTTCGCGGTGTCGACGTGCACATCGTGCCGGGTGTGATCCAGCGCACGCGCTTGCCCAACGTGATGCGCGGCGAAGAAACCCAGGTGCTCGGTGTGTTGCAAACGCTGCCGGACGAGGCGGGCACCGATCTGTTGATCGGCCTGCCGGGCAGTCATTCGAAATGGGTAGAAGTGGCCAACGGCTGCATCATCCATTTCGATACCTTCATGACCGGCGAGATCTTCGCTGTGCTCAGTGAACACAGCATTCTGGGGCGCACCCAGCAACGTGGGGGATCGTTCGATGGCGAAGCTTTCGATCGCGGCGTGCAGGTGGCGTTGTCGGCCGACGGCGAGATTGGCGTGCTTTCGACAGTGTTCAGCGCTCGCAGCCTGGGGCTGACGGGTGAACTGAGCGCCGCCGCACAAGCCGATTACCTGTCCGGGCTGCTGATCGGTCATGAGCTCTCGGCGCTGGCCAGTCTTCAGCGCCGTCGACGCAACACGGTGCACCTGCCGTCGATCATCCTCATCGGCAATTCCCAACTCTGTACGCGTTACAGCCGAGCCCTCGACGCTTGCGGTTTCGCCCGGGTGACCCAGGCCGAGCAGGCCACCGAACGCGGGTTGTGGCGACTGGCGCTGGCCGCCGGACTGGTCACGCCCAACCCATCCCGATAAACCTGACTGGAGCTCTGACATGCTCAAACAAGCACTGGCGCAAAACGGTCTGATCGCGATTTTGCGTGGCCTGCGTCCGCAAGAAGCTGCAGCCATCGGCGAAGTCCTGTACGCCGCCGGATTTCGCGTCATCGAAGTGCCGCTCAATTCCCCCGAACCCTACGAAAGCATCCGTATCCTGCGCAGCACCTTGCCCGCCGATTGCCTGATCGGTGCGGGCACGGTGCTGACGCCGGAACAGGTCGAACAAGTGAAAGCGGCGGGCGGTCAGGTGATCGTCATGCCCCACAGCGATCCCAAGGTATTGCGCGCCGCGAAGGCAGCGGGGCTGTACCTGTCGCCGGGTGTCGCCACGCCGACCGAAGCCTTCGCGGCACTGGCCGAAGGCGCGGACATCCTGAAGATGTTTCCGGCCGAACAGATGGGGCCAGCGGTCGTCAAGGCGTGGCTCGCGGTGTTGCCGGCGGGAACGATTCTGGCACCGGTCGGTGGCATCACCCCGGACAACATGCAGGTGTTCATCGATGCCGGCGTCAAAGGCTTTGGCCTCGGCTCCGGGTTGTTCAAACCAGGCATGACTCCTGCGCAAGTGGCGGCCAATGCCAAGGCCTATGTCGCTGCCTGGAAATCCCTTCGCTAAGACGTTTGGCGCTGCGTGCGCTGCATCTGAATAAGAGAGACAAGAAGATGAAAATCACCAAACTGACCACCTTCATCGTTCCGCCGCGCTGGTGCTTCCTCAAGGTCGAAACCGACGAGGGCGTGACCGGTTGGGGCGAGCCCGTGGTCGAAGGCCGCGCTCACACCGTAGCGGCCGCCGTCGAAGAATTGTCCGACTACCTGATCGGCAAAGACCCCCGCAACATCGAAGACATCTGGACCGTGCTCTATCGCGGCGGCTTCTACCGGGGCGGCGCGATCCACATGAGTGCATTGGCCGGCATCGACCAGGCGTTGTGGGACATCAAGGGCAAGGCGTTGGGTGTTTCGGTCAGCGATCTGCTGGGCGGCCAGGTGCGCGACAAGATTCGTGTCTATTCGTGGATCGGCGGCGACCGTCCGGCGGATACCGCGCGGGCGGCAAAGGAAGCGGTAGGGCGCGGTTTCACCGCCGTGAAAATGAACGGCACCGAAGAGCTGCAGTTCCTCGACACCTTCGAGAAAGTCGACCTGGCCCTGGCCAACGTCGCTGCCGTGCGTGACGCGGTGGGCCCGAACGTCGGCATCGGTGTCGACTTTCATGGCCGGGTGCACAAGCCCATGGCCAAGGTGCTGATGAAGGAACTCGACCCGTACAAATTGATGTTCATTGAAGAGCCGGTGCTCAGCGAAAACTACGAAGCACTGAAGGAATTGGCGCCGCTGACCAGCACGCCGATTGCCCTGGGTGAGCGCCTGTTTTCCCGTTGGGATTTCAAACGCGTGCTCAGCGAAGGCTACGTCGACATCATCCAGCCCGATGCGTCCCACGCCGGCGGTATCACCGAAACCCGCAAGATCGCCAACATGGCCGAAGCCTACGACGTGGCGCTGGCACTGCATTGTCCGCTGGGTCCGATTGCGCTGGCCGCCTGCCTGCAGCTGGATGCGGCCTGCTACAACGCGTTCATTCAGGAACAGAGCCTGGGCATTCATTACAACGAGAGCAACGATCTGCTGGATTACGTCAAGGATCCGCGGGTGTTCGACTACGACAAAGGCTTCGTGAAAATCCCCAACGGTCCGGGCCTGGGTATCGAGATCAACGAGGAGTACGTGATCGAACGCGCAGCCGTCGGCCACCGCTGGCGCAACCCGATCTGGCGTCATGCCGATGGCAGTTTTGCCGAGTGGTGAGTTCCTCCTGACACATAACCCGTGGGAGCGGGCTTGCCCGCGATAGCGTCCTGTCGCTCACATCAATGCCGGATGTGCCCTCGCCATCGCTGGCAAGTCACCCCCACAGGGTTTCGTGCAAGGCTTAGATCGTCCTCAATAAACACAAGAAGAGGCACCCCTCATGCAACCGCAAACCCTAACCGGGCAGGCGACGTTGGTGACGCCCAGCCGCAAGCGTTTTTTCATCATGGTCCTGCTGTTCATCACCGTGGTGATCAATTACCTGGACCGCAGCAACCTGTCGATCGCTGCCCCGGCGCTGACCAGCGACCTGGGCATCGATCCGATTCACGTCGGCCTGATTTTCTCGGCCTTTGGCTGGACCTACGCCGCCATGCAGATCCCCGGTGGCTGGCTGGTGGATCGGGTGCCACCGCGCATTCTTTACACTGTCGCGCTGCTGCTGTGGTCGATGGCCACGGTGATGCTCGGCTTTGCCGCCAGCTTCATCGCGCTGTTCGTATTGCGCATGGCCGTCGGCGCCCTCGAAGCGCCGGCCTATCCGATCAACAGCCGCGTGGTGACGACTTGGTTCCCGGAGCGCGAGCGCGCCACGGCCATTGGTTTCTACACCTCGGGGCAGTTTGTCGGTCTGGCGTTCCTGACGCCGGTATTGGCCTGGCTTCAGCACGAATTCGGCTGGCATATGGTGTTTGTCACCACAGGCGCGGTAGGCATTCTCTGGGCGGTGATCTGGTACACGGTGTATCGCGAACCGCGTGAATTCAAAGGCGCAAACGAGGCCGAAATCGACCTGATCCGCGAAGGCGGCGGGCTGGTGGACATTCAGGCCGAGCAAGCCAGGGTCAAAGCCAAATTCAGCTGGACGGACCTGGGGATCGTCCTGAGCAAGCGCAAACTCTGGGGTATCTACCTGGGCCAGTTCTGCCTCAACTCGACGCTGTGGTTTTTCCTGACGTGGTTCCCGACCTATCTGGTGAAATACCGCGGGATGGACTTCATCAAATCCGGCTTGCTGGCATCGCTGCCGTTTCTCGCCGCGTTCGTTGGAGTGTTGTGTTCCGGATTCTTTTCGGACTTCTTGATCCGTCGCGGCTACACCGTGGGTTTCGCTCGCAAGTTGCCGATCATCAGTGGCCTGCTGATTTCCACTTCGATCATCGGCGCCAACTTCGTCGAGTCGACACCGCTGGTGATTGCCTTCCTCGCCCTGGCGTTCTTCGGCAACGGTCTGGCGTCGATCACCTGGTCGCTGGTTTCCACGCTGGCACCGGCCCGGTTGCTCGGCCTGACCGGCGGGGTGTTCAATTTCATCGGCAACCTGTCGGCCATCGCCACCCCGATTGTCATCGGCTTCCTCGCGACCGGTGATTCGTTTGCTCCGGCAATCACCTACATCTCGGTACTGGCGTTGATGGGGGCGCTTTCCTACATCTTGCTGGTGGGGAAAGTCGAGCGTATCAAGTTGTAGTCGCGGCGTTCGGGCGACCATAATGCCGCCCGTTCACTCGCCCAACGGTAAAGGCTGGATATGCAGGAAGACGCCCCAAAAAACGCCAAGGACGCCGCGCCGACCGGCACCCAGACACTGCTTCGTGGCCTGGGTGTGGTTCAGGCCGTGGCCAGCGGCGCCCGTGATCTCAAGGAAATCGCCCGGTTGATCGGCACCACGCGCAGCACCACTCATCGACTGGCCAGTTGCCTGGTCGATGAACGTTATCTGCGAGTGGTACCGCAAGTCGGTTATCTGCTCGGGCCGAAGCTGATCGAATTGGGATTTCAGGCGCGCGAAGAACTGCCGTTGGTCACCCTGGCCGGGCCGTACCTGGATGAGTTGTCGGCGTTGACCGGTGACACCATTCACCTGGCGATCCGTGAAGGCGACGAAGTGTTGTACCTGCACAAGAATCCGGGGCGCAACGGCCCGGAAATGCGCTCGCGGGTCGGCCATCGCATGCCGTTGGCGCGTACCGGCATCGGTAAGGCACTGATGCTCGACGACACCCCGCAAGAGTGGCAGCGGCTGTATGAAGTCAGTCTGCCGGCGGGTGGGAAAAATCAGTTCTGGCCGCAGCACCCGGAGCAGTCCTGGGAGCAGTTTCATCAGCGCATGATCGAGTACGTGGCCGGTGGTTACGCTTTCGACCTGGAGGACAACGAACCGTCGATCCGTTGCGTGGCGGCGCCGATTCGTGATGCCAGCAAGCGCATTGTCGCCGGTATCAGCATCGCCAGCACCGTGCCGTATATGCCGCTGGAAAAAATGGCCGAGTTGATTCCGTTGATCAAGGGTGTGACGGCGCGCCTGTCGGCGGAGCTGGGCGCCAAAATCTGAAGTTGATCGGATTGAATGTGGGCGCGAGCGTGCTCGCGATGGCGGATTGTCAGTCGCATCAGTGGTGGATGTGCTGCCCTCATCGCGAGCAGGCTCTCACACATTGGTTTTTTGTGCCGCCAGTAAAATCGTGGGCAACAAAAAGGCCCCCATTCGGGAGCCTCGTTGTTCAGCGTTCGGCTTACATGTTCGGGTAAGTCGGGCCGCCAGCGCCTTCCGGCGTCACCCAGGTGATGTTCTGCGAAGGGTCCTTGATGTCGCAGGTCTTGCAGTGCACGCAGTTCTGGGCGTTGATCTGGAAGCGCTTCTCGCCATCTTCCTTGGTAATCACTTCGTACACGCCGGCCGGGCAGTAACGCTGGGCTGGCTCATCGTACAGCGGCAGGTTCTTGTTGATCGGGATGCTCGGGTCGGTCAGCTTCAGGTGGCACGGCTGTTCTTCTTCATGGTTGGTACCGGAGATGAACACCGAGCTGAGTTTGTCGAAGCTGATCTTGCCGTCCGGTTTCGGGTAGTCGATCTTCTTGCAGTCGGCCGCCAGCTTCAGGCAAGCGTAATCCGGCTTGGTGTCGTGCAGGGTGAACGGCAGTTTGCCGCCGAAGATGTTCTGGTCGAGCCAGTTGAAACCGCCACCGACGATGGCGCCGAACTTGTGGATCGCCGGGCCGAAGTTGCGGCTGGCGAACAGTTCTTCGTAGAGCCAGCTCTTCTTGAACGCGTCGACGTAAGTGGTCAGCTCAGCAGTGCCGTCCAGGTCAGCGAACAGCGCGTCAGCCACGGATTCGGCGGCCAGCATGCCGGATTTCATCGCGGTGTGGCTGCCTTTGATCTTGGCGAAGTTCAGGGTGCCGAGGTCGCAACCGATCAGCGCGCCGCCCTTGAAGACCATTTTCGGCAGAGAATTCAGGCCGCCCTTGCAGATGGCACGGGCGCCGTAGCTGATGCGCTTGCCACCTTCCAGGTACTGCTTGAGCACCGGGTGATGCTTGAGGCGCTGGAACTCGTCGAACGGCGACAGGTAAGTGTTGCTGTAGGACAGATCGACGATCAGGCCGACCACCACCTGGTTGTTTTCCAGGTGATAGAGGAACGAGCCACCGGTGTTCTCGGTGCCCATGATGTCCATCGGCCAACCGGCAGTGTGGACCACCAGGCCTGGCTGGTGCTTGGCCGGGTCGACTTCCCAGATTTCTTTCAGGCCGATGCCGTAGTGCTGGGCGTCGGCATCGCTGTCGAGGTTGAAGCGCTTGATCAGTTGCTTGCCGATGTGGCCGCGGCAACCTTCGGCGAACAGCGTGTACTTGCCGCGCAGTTCCATGCCCGGGGTGTACAGGCCTTCTTTGGGATGGCCTTCGCGGTCAACGCCCAGGTCGCCGGTGATGATCCCGCGCACCACGCCGTTTTCGTCGAACAGGGCTTCCTGGGCAGCGAAGCCCGGGTAGATTTCCACGCCCAGGTTCTCGGCCTGCTGGGCCAGCCAGCGGCACAGGTTGCCCAGGGAGATGATGTAGTTGCCTTCGTTGTGCATGGTCTTGGGCACAAAGAAGTCTGGAATTTTCTGTGCGCTTTCGGCGTTCTTGAGCACGAAGATGTCATCGCGGGTGACGGGCGTGTTCAGCGGGGCGCCGAGTGCTTTCCAGTCCGGGAACAGTTCGTTCAGGGCCCGTGGTTCGAACACGGCACCGGACAAGATGTGAGCACCGACTTCGGAGCCTTTTTCGACCACGCAGACGCTGATTTCCTTACCGGCTTCGGCGGCCTTCTGCTTCAATCGGCAGGCAGCGGAAAGACCAGCGGGGCCGGCACCGACGATGACCACGTCGAATTCCATGTATTCGCGTTCCACAGGTTATCTCCTACTCAAGGCTCAACAGTTTTTTTTCTAATTTGGGAGGTTTGGTGTCGCATCCTTGAATCCCTGCGCAACGCCGGGAGAGGACAATCGATTAACCACCTTTCTCTTTGGGTGGCGCATTATATCTACACCACTCTCAGCGTCCAATACAAACGTTTGTTTGAAATGGCTCAAAGCCAGATAAATCAAAGTCACGCGGCTTATGAACGGCCATTTTGGCGTATTGACCGGAATAGGTGTTCCGGTCAAGATACGGGCGGTTTTGCGCTCGCCGTAGGCTGACTGCAGGTTTCAAGAGCACCTCTAAAGACAGGGCGATGGCCGTTGAAAGTGAAGTGCCGCGCAGCTTTGGCGCGGAGTTTACACGCTGGGATATTGAATGACTCGTGAGTCACGACTGACGAACGGTCATCAACATCATGAGCGATGGTCACTTGACACGTTTGCCGGCGTTTTTAGAGGTGCCCTTGCGCCCGATGAGCATCAACCGCCAGGTTCGCCTAGGCGACTTTCTTTTCACCGGAGAGTAACGAGGAATCCATGAAGGTTCTTGTAGCTGTCAAACGCGTTGTGGATTACAACGTCAAGGTCCGCGTCAAGGCGGACAATTCCGGCGTCGACCTCGCCAACGTCAAGATGTCGATGAACCCGTTCTGCGAAATCGCAGTGGAAGAAGCCGTACGCCTGAAAGAGAAAGGCGTTGCGACTGAAATCGTCGTCGTCTCCGTCGGCCCGTCCACCGCTCAAGAGCAACTGCGCACCGCGCTGGCTCTGGGTGCCGATCGCGCCATCCTCGTCGAATCCGCCGAAGATCTGACTTCCCTGGCCGTTGCCAAACTGTTGAAAGCGGTTGTCGACAAGGAACAGCCTCAGCTGGTGATCCTTGGCAAACAAGCCATCGACAGCGACAACAACCAGACTGGCCAGATGCTCGCAGCGTTGAGCGGTTACGGTCAGGGCACCTTCGCTTCCAAAGTCGAAATCAGCGGCGACAGCGTAGCTGTCACCCGTGAAATCGACGGCGGCGCGCAGACCGTTTCCCTGAAACTGCCGGCCATCGTCACCACCGACCTGCGTTTGAACGAGCCGCGCTACGCGTCCCTGCCAAACATCATGAAAGCCAAGAAGAAGCCTCTCGAAGTGCTGACTCCGGACGCTTTGGGCGTTTCCACCGCCTCCACCAACAAGACCGTGAAAGTCGAAGCGCCTGCTGCACGCAGCGCGGGTATCAAGGTCAAGTCGGTGGCTGAACTGGTCGAGAAACTGAAAAACGAAGCGAAGGTAATCTAAATGACTATCTTGGTTATTGCTGAACACGACAACAAAGTGCTGGCCCCGGCCACGCTGAACACCGTTGCTGCCGCTGCCAAAATCGGCGGCGACATCCACGTGCTGGTTGCAGGCCAGGGCGCTGGCGCCGTGGCTGAAGCCGCTGCGAAAGTCGCAGGCGTAGCTAAAGTGCTGGTAGCCGATAACGCTGCCTACGCTCACCAGCTGCCGGAAAACGTTGCTCCTCTGGTTGCCGAGCTGGGCAAGGGCTACAGCCACATCCTGGCTGCCGCCACTTCCAACGGCAAAAACATCCTGCCGCGCGTCGCCGCTGCACTGGACGTTGACCAGATCTCCGAGATCATCTCGGTAGAAAGCGCTGACACCTTCAAGCGTCCGATCTATGCCGGTAACGCCATCGCTACCGTTCAGTCGAACGCTTCCGTGAAAGTGATCACCGTGCGTGCCACCGGTTTCGACCCGGTTGCCGCTGAAGGTGGTTCGGCTTCGGTTGAATCCGTTGGCGCTGCCCACGACGCTGGCATCTCCAGCTTCGTTGGCGAAGAATTGGCCAAGTCCGATCGTCCGGAACTGACCGCTGCCAAAATCGTCGTTTCCGGCGGTCGCGGCATGCAGAACGGTGACAACTTCAAACACCTGTACGCCCTGGCCGACAAGCTGGGCGCTGCCGTCGGTGCTTCGCGCGCTGCGGTCGACGCTGGTTTCGTACCGAACGACATGCAGGTCGGTCAGACCGGCAAGATCGTTGCGCCACAGCTGTACATCGCCGTCGGTATCTCCGGCGCGATCCAGCACCTGGCCGGCATGAAAGACTCCAAAGTGATCGTTGCGATCAACAAGGACGAAGAAGCGCCGATCTTCCAGGTGGCCGATTACGGCCTGGTGGCTGACTTGTTCGAAGCCATCCCTGAGCTGGAGAAGCTGGTCTAATCCGGCGGCTTCACTTATAAAGAGCCCGACCTTTTGGTCGGGCTTTTTTTTGCTTTTTTTTATAGGAGCGAGCCGGCTCGCTCCTACAGGTTATAAACGGTCTCAACGGGAGTATTTCGCCATGGATTTGCGCCGCGTGTATGGCTGGTCATTGCTTCTTGGGTTGACGCTATTTCCTGCGTTGTCCAGCGCAGCAGGCAAGTGCGAGCGCCTGGTGGCGACTGGCAGCCCGGATGCGCCACCGTATCTGTGGCAAGACCCGCAAGATCCCAGGCATCTGATTGGCGCCAGCGCCGATTTATTGCAGCAAGTGGCGGGGCAGTTGGGGATCAAGGTTGAACTGTTGTACGCCGGAACACGCTCTCAGGCCCTGGACGAAGTGCGCAGTGGGCGCATGGACTTGCTGGCCGATGCCTCGTTGACGGTCAGCGAACTGGAAACCCTGGATTACATTCACCCGCCGTTGCTGGAGAACGACTATCTGGTCTGGACCCGCAAGGATTCGTCACTGGTCTACAGCAATGCGCAGGATTTGCAGGGGCATACCGGCGCCTTGTCTGAAAAGTCCCGGTTGACCCCGGCATTCGGTACTTTCGCCGAGCAGCGGTTGACCCTCACGCGTACGTCCAACCTGACCCAGGCCTTGCAGAAATTGCTCTTGGGCGAGGTGGAATATGTCCTGGCCGGCCGTTATTCGGGCATGGCGATGGCGCAGACATTGGGCATGTCCAATGACCTGGTGGCTCGCGTGCAACCGGTAGACAGGCCGGGGCTGTTTCTGGCCGTTTCCCATGACTCGGCCTGCAACGATCCGTGGTTGCGCGGACAGTTGGCCAAAAAGATGACAGAATTGCCCGCGTCCGGACTGACGGAGGCCGTGCTGCAACGCAATATCGAGCGCTGGAATGCTCAACTTTCTCAACGGCAGAAGCAACCAGTCAGTACCTCAAAACAGTAGGGATTTTTAGTGAGTATCCGACCTCTTTTCGCTGCCCTGGCCGTTCTGGCTCTGGCGGGTTGTGCAGCCGATCCGGCGCCGAACGAACAAATGCGCCTGACTGCACAGGCACTTGAACAAGCCAAGGCTGTTGGTGCCACTGCCGATGAAGTGCCTGAAATGAAATTGGCCGAAGACAAGTTCAACCGTGCCAAGGGCAACATGGCCGACCAATCCTTCAAGAACGCTCGCATGCGGTCCGAACAGGCCGAGCTGGATGCGCGACTGGCTGAAGCGCGTGTCCTGACCCTCAAGAGCGAGGAGCAGTTGACCGTGCTCAATACCCGCATTGCCCGTCTGCGCAAGCAAGTGGGAGACTCCCAATGAGCCTCAAGACCAAGGCCCTCGGCAGTTTGATCCTGGCCGGCTGCGCAAGCCTCTACGGCTGCGCCGGTCAGCACAGTGAAACGGCATTGCAGCAGGCTAGTGCCGACTTCCAGAAGGTCAAGGAAGATTCCAATGTGCTGCGAATCGCGCCCAAGGACGTGATCCGCGCCGGTGAATCCCTGGCTCGCGCCGATCGGTTGTCCAGCTACTGGGGTAGCGGGTCGGACGTGGCGCATTACGCTTATCTGAGCCAGCGCTACAGCGAGATCGCTCGGGAGCACACCAACAAGGTGCTTAACGAAGAGCGCGCAGCGAAGCTCGAACTGGAGCGGCAGCGCCTGCAACTGGCCTTGCGTGAATCCAAACTGCTCAGCGTGCAGCAGCAGGGCAAGTGGCTTGAAGAACAGATCGTTGCGATGGCCACCACCCAGACGGACCGTGGTTTGGTCATGACCCTGGGTGATGTGCTGTTCGATACTGGTGAAGCGGAGTTGAAAAACTCGGCGAACCGCGTCGTGCTGAAAATCGTCCAGTTCCTGCAGCTCAATCCCAAGCGCGTGGTGCGGATCGAGGGCTACACCGACAGCACCGGTGGCAAACAGGAAAACCTCAAGCTGTCCCTCGATCGTGCGCAATCGGTGGCGGACGTCTTGATGGATCTGGGGATCGACGACAAACGCATTCAGGTTGAAGGCTACGGCGACGAATACCCTGTGGACGCGAACGCTTCCGAGCGTGGTCGCGCCCAGAACCGTCGGGTGGAAATTGTGTTCTCCGACGAAAAAGGCCAGCTGGGCGCCGCCCGCTAAGGGTGGCGTCACTGGAAAACCCGGCCTGCCAGTCAGCGCCGGGTTTTTTTACGCCTGCCAAATACCTCTCAAAACAGTACAGTTCTTGCTGACACTGCACTGTACTGTCGACTATTGTGGCAACTGTCCCAGTACACTTCTAAACTGTTCCGGTATTGTTTCACACAAGAATAAAATGCCCGTGAAATCGAGTGCTGCGTCATGACCAATCTCCTGCTCTACCAACGTATTGCTCAGCAACTGGCCGAAGATATCCGTCGTGGTGTCTATCAACCCGGCGAGCGTGTGCCTTCGGTGCGCAAGATGAGCTCGCAGCTCAATGTCAGCCATGCGACTGTGCTGCAGGCGTATGCCAACCTTGAGGATCAGGGGCTGATCCGTGCCCGGCCGCAGTCGGGTTACTACGTGCACCAGACGCCGGCCCTGACCGCGCCGACACCGGATATCGCCCGGGTCGAGCGTCCTGGCCTGGTCACTCGCAGCAGCATCATCCAGCAGGTATTGGTCGAGTCCCGCCGCGAAGGCGTCTTCCCGTTGGGCGCCGCAGTGCCCAGTGTCGATTATCTGCCGGTGCGGGCGCTGCACCAGCAACTGGCCAAAGTCACCCGTTTTCACAGTCCGCGTGCGTTCAGCTACATGTTCAGCCCCGGTTTCGAGCCGTTGCGCCGACAAGTGGCGATCCGCATGCGTGATGCCGGCGTAGTGGTCGATCCGTCGGAAGTGGTAATCACCCACGGTTGCGTCGATGCCTTGCAAATGTCCCTGCGGGTGCTGACACGGCCCGGTGACCTGATCGCGGCCGAGTCGCCGACGTACTATGGCTTGCTTCAACTGGCCGATCTGCTGGGTCTCAAGGTCATCGAGATTCCCAGCGATCCGTCCACCGGCATGAGCCTGGAAGCCCTGCAATTGGCCGCCAACCAGTGGTCGATCAAAGCCTTGGTGCTGACCACTCGTTTGAGTAACCCATTGGGCGGCACCATGCCAGAGGAGCGGCAGAAACAACTGCTGCGCCTGGCATCCGACTTCGATATCCAGATTGTCGAGGACGATATTTACGGCGAATTGATGTTCGAACAGGGGCGCACCAAATCGCTCAAGGCCTATGACCGCCTGGACCGGGTGATCTATTGCTCAAGCTTCTCCAAGACCCTGTCGCCGGGTGTGCGGATCGGCTGGATGATTGCCGGCAAGTACCAGCAGGAAATCCAGCGTTTGCAGACGTTCAGTACCCATTCCGCGTGCAGCGTTACGCAAATGGGCATTGCGGCTTATCTGGAGAACGGTGGTTACGACCGGCATCTGCGGTACATCCGTCAGGAATATCGCAAGAACCTCAGTGCCTTTCAGCTGGCGGTGCAGCAGTATTTCCCCGAAGGCACCCAGATGACGCGGCCAACCGGCGGTTTCATCCTGTGGGTGAGTTTGCCGGGACGGGTCAACACCCAGGAGCTGCATGTGCGAGCCCTGCAGCAGGGCATCAGCATCGCACCGGGTTTGATTTTCAGTAACACCGAGCAATTCAATCATTGCATCCGCTTGAATTGCGGCATCCCTTGGAATCGCGAAGCCGAGCGTGCCTTGATGACTCTCGGCATGCTCGCCACCCAGCTCTGCCAGGAAATGGCCAGCGGTCTGTGATGGAGGCGGGCAGGTATTTCCTGCCCACGCTTGTCATGTGGCCTGCAACAAGCGAGCATATGGCCCCTCTGTCGTTAGCGCCGTTCGCGCCGTTGGGTCCATGAAACCGATTTTTCCCGCCACCTGGCTGATGATTTGCCTGTTATTGAGCACTCAGCCGCTGTCCGTGATGGCCGCTTCTGTTCAGGAAAAACCGGCATCAAGTACTCCCTCGAAAAAAACCGCTCCCGCCACGAAAGCCGCGCCGGTCAAAAAGAAAACCGTGCCGGTCAAAAAGCGTCCTCCGATCGCGGCCAAGTCGATGTCGGCCAGCGAGGTGGCGAAAACCCCGCTGCCTCCCGTTGACCTGGATTTGAGTTTGCCCAAGGGCATGGTTGACGAGCTGAAGCCGGTCGGCACAGTGCCATTGCCCAAGCGCGAGCCGGTATTGCCGGAAATGTTCGGTGACAAAAGTAGTGATTTCCAGCTCAACGGAAGGTTGATCAGCAACGAAATGCAGCTGCAACGGCGCAATGAAGACCGTCGTGAAGTGGAAGGCGCGGCGTTGGAGTTCGAGTTCAAACATTAATTCTTCCCCCTTCATGACCCGCCAGCCAGACGCTTTGTCGGAGACTGCCCGGTCACGCCCGATTGCAGACAAAAACCCGTGGTTCGCCAATTTAAAACAACTGTTTTAGCGGTTACTCTGTGCCACGTCCTTTAACACATCGCCCGTTGCGAGGAGCTCGTCGTCATGAAATGCCGTGAAGGCTGTGGCGCCTGTTGCATTGCCCCATCCATCAGTTCACCGATTCCCGGTATGCCCAATGGCAAAGCCGCCGGGGAACGTTGCCTGCAATTGTCTGCCGAAAACCTGTGCTCTATTTTCGGCCAGCCAGAGCGTCCGGCAGTCTGTTCGGCATTCGAGGCTGATATTGAGGTGTGCGGCGACAGCCGTGAAGAAGCGATCAGGCTGCTTGGCTGGTGGGAGCAAGTGACGGCTGCGTGATGTGTGGGCTTGCACCTCCGAACGGAACTTCAACAATAAGGAATAAGACTATGGGTTCGCTGCATCGTATTGCTCTGCTGTGTGGTTTGACGGCTGTATTGGCCACCTCGGCCGCCCAGGCCGAAGACTGGAAGGTTGCCAAGAACGAAGACGGCATCAAGGTCTCCCTGAGTGAAGTGCCTGGTTCCGATTACAAGGCCTACCAGGGCGTCACCCTGATGAAGACCACCATGGCCAAACTGCGCGCCCTGCAGGACGACGTCCCCGGTGCCTGCGCATGGATTCACGAATGCAAGACCCAGAAGTTGCTCAAACAGGAAGGCAATCAGCTCTGGACCTACACCCAGTTCAATACCCCCTGGCCAGTCACCCCGCGTGATTCGGTGATGCACGTCACCGTTATTGAAGGCGCTGATGGCAGTCTGACCCGCAAGCTCGAAGGGGTGCCGAAATACTTGCCTGAAGAAAAAGGCTTTGTCCGGGTCGCCAAGGTCGAGGGAATCTGGAAGTTCGTCCCCAAGGGCGATCAGATCGAAGTGACCTATCAGGTGCACACCGAGCCGGGTGGCAGTGTTCCGTCGATGGTGGCCAACAAATTCGTGGTCGATGCGCCATTTAATACGTTGAAAAACCTCAAGGCCCGCGCCGAGAAGTAATCCGGTTGCCCTGTTGAGCAAGGCCTGCGCAACGCCCCGACCGGTTCGGGGCGTTGCCGTTTTTACAGGGCAGGGCTTTATTTTGTTTCCAGATATTCGTTGCACGAAATTTTCACAACGCCTCCAAGACAATCCGCGCGCGTCTGCATTAACGAACAGTAATCAATGGCAATGATGCGGTTGATCGTGCAACATTTGCGCATCGCGCAAACCCCAGGCCAGGATCTAGCCAACAGAGGGCAGGGCGCAGCTGTATTTTTTTTGAAACTTCAACTTCCAATGGGTCCTAATACGACATGGCAATTCCGGACGCCCTGAATCAGCAGCGAGCTTCAAGTCGCCTGCTGCAACCGACTGTCAAATCGCATCTGGCGTATACGCTTTTGTGCGCTTTGGTCATGATGGTGATGTTCTCCTTGTTGCGCGTCGCGCTGCTGGTCTACAACCGCTCGATGATCCTCGACACACCGGCCTCGACATTCCTCGAAGCCTTCGCCAACGGCCTGCGTTTCGACTTGCGCCTGGTGGTTTATCTCTGCATTCCGTTGCTGATTGCGTTGTTCAGCGCCCGTGCCATGGCGGCGCGCGGGCTGTTCCGCTTCTGGCTGACGGTTGCCTCGAGCATCGCGCTGTTTCTGGGCCTCATGGAGATGGATTTCTACCGTGAGTTCCACCAGCGTCTCAACGGCCTGGTTTTCCAGTATGTGAAAGAAGATCCGAAAACCGTGATGAGCATGCTCTGGTACGGTTTTCCGGTCGTTCGCTACCTGCTGGCCTGGGCCGTAGGTACCTGGATCCTCAGCCTGGCGTTCAAAGGCGCCGATCGTGCGACCCGTCCTCGCGGTCCCTTCAGCGGCGGCAGCATCGGTACTCGCCAGGTGGCCCCTTGGTACGCGCGCTTCGCCGTGTTCGTGGTCTGCCTGCTGATCTGCGTGGTCGCTGCCCGCGGTACCTTGCGTCAAGGCCCGCCACTGCGTTGGGGTGACGTCTATACCACCGAGTCGAACTTCGCCAACCAGTTGGGCCTCAACGGTACCCTGCAACTGGTTGCCGCGGCCCAGAGCCGGATGTCCGACGAGCGCAGCAACATCTGGAAAGCCACCATTGACCAGCCATTGGCCCAGCAGACCGTGCGCGACATGCTGCTGACACCAAGCGATAAACTGGTGGACGCCGATACCGCCGCCGTTCGTCGTAATTACACACCAAACGCCGACAAGACCCTGCCGATCAAAAACGTCGTCGTGATCCTGATGGAAAGCTTCGCCGGTCACTCGGTGGGTGCGCTGGGGCGTCCAGGCAACATCACGCCGTACTTCGATAAACTGTCCAAAGAAGGCCTGTTGTTCGACCGTTTCTTCTCCAACGGCACCCATACCCACCAGGGTATGTTCGCCACCATGGCCTGCTTCCCGAACCTGCCGGGTTTCGAATACCTGATGCAGACCCCGGAAGGCAGCCACAAGCTGTCTGGGCTGCCGCAGTTGCTCAGCGCCCGTCAATATGACGATGTGTACGTCTACAACGGCGACTTCGCCTGGGACAACCAGTCGGGCTTCTTCAGCAACCAGGGGATGACCAACTTCATCGGGCGTAACGATTTCGTTGACCCGGTGTTCTCCGATCCGACCTGGGGTGTTTCCGACCAGGACATGTTCAATCGTGGCCTGGAAGAACTGAAAGCCCGCGACGGCAAGGACAAGAAGCCGTTCTATGCCTTGCTGCAAACCCTGTCCAACCACACGCCCTACGCGTTGCCGACCCCATTGCCAGTTGACCAGGTCACTGACCGTGGCACCCTCAACGAGCATTTGACCGCCATGCGCTACTCCGACTGGGCGCTGGGTCAGTTCTTTGAGAAGGCGCGCAAGGAGCCGTACTTCAAGGAAACCCTGTTTGTGATCGTCGGTGACCATGGTTTCGGCAACGAACAGCAGATCACTGAAATGGATCTGGGGCGTTTCAACGTTCCGATGCTGATGATCGCACCGGGCATCCAGGAAAAATTCGGCCAGCGTGACCACACCGTGGGTACCCAGATCGATATCGTACCGACCATCATGGGTCGTTTAGGCGGTGATGTGGTGCACCAATGCTGGGGACGTGACCTGCTGAACCTGCCGGAAGGTGACAAGGGTTTTGGCGTGATCAAGCCATCGGGCAGCGATCAGACCGTCGCCTTGCTCACTGCCGACCGTGTGTTGGTGTTGCCGAAGGAAATGTCGCCGAAACTCTACCGGTATGAACTGGGCGCGAACCCTAAAGGTGAGTTGATGCCGGAGTCGTCCGATGAAGCGGCACTGAAACTCAAGCTTGAGTCGTTCCTTCAGACCGCCACCAAGAGCCTGCTCGACAACACCGCCGGTGTGGTCGACGGCAACCCGGACTAAGTAAAGCAGCAATATAGAAACAAATACTTGTAGGAGCGAGCTTGCTTGCGATGGACGTTAACGATGACGCGTATTTTCTGAATGAACGCGTCGTCATCAAGTCCATCGCGAGCAAGCTCGCTCCTACATTTTTTTGCCGGTCAGATCTTCATATTCTGCCGAGCAAGAGCAGGACCAACAGCACGACCAACACGACGCCAATGATGCCCGATGGTCCATAACCCCAACTTCTGGAGTGCGGGAAGACCGGCAATCCACCGATCAGCAACAAGATCAGAATTACGATAAGAATTGTGCCCATGACTGTTTCCTTGTTGGAAGTATGCAGGAATGACCTGATCGTTAATGGTCAGCGGGAATGCAATTAATTCGGGCTGCTTAAAAAATCCGACTGCCGCGCACCTCATAAAATTCCAAGTTTTTTCGATGTTTTTCCAACAGCGGACTGTTTCGGGGTTAATTGCGTTAGTTGGGCCGCACGCGCCTGCGGTTTGCTCGGGCCATTCAGCAATCTGATGGAGCGTGGGTCGGGCAATATCCTTCGCTACACTCGACGCATCTTCCCCGGAACAACAAGGCTGTTTGCTATGCAAAATCGCATGATGATCACTGGTGCGGGCTCTGGCCTGGGTCGCGAAATCGCGCTGCGCTGGGCGCGCGAAGGCTGGCAGCTGGCCTTGTCGGATGTCAGCGAACCGGGCCTGCAGGAAACCCTGAAACGGGTGCGTGAAGCTGGCGGCGATGGTTTCATCCAGCGCTGCGATGTGCGCGATTACAGCCAGTTGACCGCCTTCGCTCAGGCCTGCGAAGTGAAACTGGGTGGTGTCGATGTCATCGTCAACAACGCCGGCGTGGCATCGGGCGGTTTCTTCAGTGAACTGTCCCTCGAGGATTGGGACTGGCAAATCGCAATCAACCTGATGGGGGTGGTCAAGGGCTGCAAGGCTTTCCTGCCGCTGCTCGAAAAAAGCAAAGGCAAGATCATCAACATCGCGTCGATGGCCGCGTTGATGCAAGGTCCGGCCATGAGCAACTACAACGTGGCCAAGGCTGGCGTGGTGGCGTTGTCCGAAAGCCTGTTGATCGAACTGGCCCATCAGGAAGTCGGTGTGCACGTGGTTTGCCCGTCGTTCTTCCAGACCAATCTGCTGGATTCGTTCCGTGGCCCGACGCCGGCCATGAAAGCCCAGGTCGGCAAGTTGCTGGAAAGCTCGCCGATCAGCGCGGCCGACATTGCCGATTACATCTATCAGCAGGTCGCCGCTGGCGAGTTCATGATCCTGCCCCACGAGCAGGGCCGCATGGCCTGGGCGCTCAAGCAGAAAAACCCGCAACTGCTCTACAACGAAATGACCCTGATGGCCGACAAGATGCGCGCCAAGGCCAAACAATCCGCAGGCTGAGCTTGCCCGCACGGGACAGCCTCGTTAGGGTGGCCGCCATCGGTCATCCTCGCGAGACGTTCGCATGCTCAACTACCTGTGGTTTTTCCTCGCCGCGCTGTTTGAAATCGCCGGCTGCTTCGCCTTCTGGATGTGGCTGCGCCAGGGCAAGAGCGCTTGGTGGATCGTGCCGGCGCTGCTCAGCCTGACCTTGTTCGCCGTGCTGCTGACCCGTGTCGAAGCGGTCTACGCCGGTCGCGCCTATGCCGCGTACGGTGGCATTTACATCATTGCATCGATTGGCTGGCTGGCGGTGGTCGAGCGGATTCGTCCGCTTGGTTCGGACTGGATCGGCGTGGCGTTGTGCGTGATCGGGGCCAGCGTCATTCTGTTTGGGCCGCGCTTTACCGCGTCTTGAAGGAACTGTCCAAGCGATTTGTAAGACCTTTCTGTCAGTGCTGTGGGTCTGTGCTTGTAGGTTGGGTCTGGATTGCCGTTGTTGCCTTGAAGAGCAGCAGTGCGCCGGGCATCTTCAGGGTCCGGTAACCCTGAAGGACGAAGGCCATGCTTGTACTCAGCCGTGTTGTGGGCGAATTGATCTCCATCGGTGACAACATTTCCATACGCGTCGTTGGCATCAACGGCAATGACGTGCGCTTCGGCGTCGAGGCTCCGCGCAGCGTCAATGTGCACCGATCCGAAATCTACGAGCGCATCCAGCGCAAACTGGCCCAAACGAAAAAATCAGTCGAATAGGTGCTTGGGTACATCGTGCTTGAGCATCAACTGGCATTGCTCGCTTTCCGGGTCGAAGACAATCAGTGCCTGCCCCTTGGTCAATGCCTGACGCACTCGCAGTACACGGGTTTCCAGTGGGGTGTCGTCACCATTGTCGGTGCCGTCACGGGTCACGAAATCCTCGATCAGGCGGGTCAGGGTGTCGACTTCAAGTTGGTCGTGGGGAATAAGCATAGGCACCTCGGTCAAATCAATGGCGCGATGCTACGGCCAATGGTGGATTGCTGCCAGCCCGGGCTTGAGTGTTGTGTGATCCGGCGTCTTCGCGGGCAAGCCACAAAAAGGTGAGCAACTCAGAACCTGTGGGAGCGTGGCTTGCCCGCGATGGCGTCGGCCTAGCCGATGAAGTCCAGGATCATCTATCGTTACGCTGCCCCACCAGGCTGTCCACCGACGGCACCCGGGTATCGCTTTCCATCTGGGTGTCGTGTTCGATCTGGTGACTGAAGCGGTCCAGGGAGCCCTTGGCCGGTTGCGCATCGCTGGCGAACACCGGCGGGCTGAGGATATAGGCGCCGAGCAGGCGACTGAGGGCCGCGAGGCTGTCGATGTGGGTGCGTTCATAACCGTGGGTCGCGTCGCAGCCGAAAGCGAGCAGGGCGGTGCGGATGTCATGGCCGGCGGTCACGGCCGAGTGAGCATCGCTGAAGTAGTAACGGAACAGATCGCGGCGCACCGGCAACTCGTTGTCACTGGCCAGGCGCAACAGGTGCCGCGACAGGTGATAGTCATAGGGACCGCCGGAATCCTGCATCGCCACGCTCACCGCGTGTTCGCTGGAGTGCTGGCCGGGTGCGACCGGAGCGATGTCGATGCCGACGAATTCACTGACATCCCAGGGCAAGGCCGCCGCCGCGCCGCTGCCGGTTTCCTCGGTGATGGTGAACAGCGGATGACAGTCGATCAGCAACTCCTCACCGCTGTCGACGATCGCTTTCAACGCTGCCAGCAGCGCCGCCACACCGGCCTTGTCGTCCAGGTGACGAGCGCTGATGTGGCCGCTTTCGGTGAACTCAGGCAACGGGTCGAAGGCAACGAAATCGCCGACGCTGATGCCCAGCGAATCGCAATCGGCGCGGGTGGCGCAGTAGGCATCCAGGCGCAGTTCGATGTGATCCCAACTGATCGGCATTTCGTCCACGGCGGTATTGAACGCATGCCCGGACGCCATCAGCGGCAATACGCTGCCACGGATCACCCCGTTGTCGGTAAACAGGCTGACGCGGCTGCCTTCGGCAAAACGGCTCGACCAGCAACCCACGGGAGCCAGGGTCAAACGTCCGTTGTCCTTGACGGCGCGCACGGCCGCGCCAATGGTGTCCAGGTGCGCGGAAACGGCGCGATCGGGGCTGTTTTTCTTGCCCTTGAGCGTCGCGCGGATAGTGCCGCGCCGGGTCATTTCGAAGGGAATGCCCAGTTCTTCAAGGCGTTCGGCGACATAGCGCACGATGGTGTCGGTGAACCCGGTGGGGCTGGGAATGGCGAGCATTTCCAGCAGGACTTTTTGCAGGTAGGTCAGATCGGGTTCCGGGTATTTGATGGTCATGGAAACTCCTGATGAGGTTGAGCGCATCGATGGTTTCGATGAGGGACTTTTGTTGCTTGCCAGCGAAGACGGTGGTCCATTCACAGCCTTTCCAAGACCTAAGAAACGACCGGCTGACTATGCGGAAACAACAAATCCACAAAGCGTTCCGCCGTCGGCTGTGGCTCATGGTTGGCTAGCCCTGCACGCTCATTGGCTTCAATGAACACGTACTCCGGTTGATCGGCGCCAGGCACCATCAGGTCGAGGCCGACCACGGGAATATCCAGCGCCCGCGCGGCTCGCACGGCGGCATCTGCCAGCGTCGGGTGCAGGATCGCGGTGACGTCTTCGAGTATCCCGCCGGTATGAAGATTCGCCGTCCGCCGTACGAACAAATGCTCGCCCGCCGGCAGAATGCTGCTGTAGTCATAACCGGCGGCATGCAAGGTGCGTTGGGTTTCCGCATCCATCGGGATTTTGCTTTCTCCGTCCGTGGCGGCCTGCCGACGTCGGCTTCGGGCTTCGATCAGGGCGCCGATGGAATGCTGACCATCGCCGACCACTTCGGCCGGTCGGCGAATCGCGGCGGCGACGACTTCAAAGCCGATCACCAGAATCCTCAGATCGAGGCCTTCGTGGAAGCTTTCCAGCAGCACGCGACTGTCGAAGCGGCGAGCGGCTTCGATGGCTTGCTGGACGTCTTCGATGGTCTGCAAATCCACCGCAACGCCTTGCCCCTGTTCACCGTCCAGCGGCTTGACCACCACCCTGTGGTGTTCGTCGAGAAACGCGAGGTTGTCATCGGCATTGCCGGCCAGTTGCTGCGACGGCAGGTTCAAACCCGCGTTCTTGAGCACTTTGTGGGTCAGGCTCTTGTCCTGGCACAGGCTCATGCTGATGGCGCTGGTCAGATCGCTGAGGGACTCGCGACAACGCACCCGGCGCCCGCCGTGGCTGAGGGTGAACATCCCGGCGCCGGCGTCATCGACCTGCACATCAATGCCGCGTCGATGGGCTTCCTCGACGATGATCCGCGCATAGGGATTGAAGGGCGCCTCGGGGCCAGGGCCGAGGAACAACGGCTGGTTGATTCCGTTCTTGCGCTTGATGGCGAACGTCGAGAGGTTGCGAAAACCGAGCTTGGCGTAGAGGTTTTTTGCCTGGCGATTGTCGTGCAGTACCGACAGGTCGAGGTAACTCAGGCCGCGACTCATGAAGTGTTCGATCAGATGCCGCACCAGCACTTCACCGACCCCCGGGCGCGAGCAATGCGGATCGACCGCCAGACACCAGAGGCTGCTGCCGTTTTCCGGATCATTGAAGGCCTTGTGATGATTGAGGCCCATGACGCTGCCAATCACCGCGCCGCTGTCCTCGTCTTCGGCCAGCCAGTACACCGGGCCGCCCGAGCCCTGTGGCGTCAGCCGAGAGGCTTCGACGGGCAGCATGCCCCGCGCCTGATACAGCTGATTGATCGCGTTCCAGTCCGCTTCACTCTGGGCACGACGGATGCGAAAGCCGCGAAACACCCGGGTGGCCTGACGGTAATCGCTGAACCACAGGCGCAAGGTGTCGGAGGGATCCAGAAACAGTTGGGTCGGCTCCAGTCCCAGCACTTGTTGCGGCGCGGCGACATACAGGGCGATGTCGCGCTCACCGGGTTGTTCGTTGAGTAACGCTTGGGCGAGGCTGGCCGCATCGGCAAAGGTGTGGCCGATCAACAACCGGCCCCAACCGCAATGCACGGCGATGGGCGCAGTCCCCAGTTCGCTGCCGTCTTCGGCCAGGCGAGCCTGCAAGCGTTCGTAGGAGGGCGTCTGACCGCGCAGCAAGCGCTGGTTGATGGCCGAGGCATGAGGTTTCATCGATCAGATTCCTTGTTCGCTGAACCACAGGTTCAGGGCCGCCAGTTGCCAGAGCTTGGAACCGCCTAGCGGGGTCAACTGGCCCTGCGGGTCGGTCAACAGACGGTCGACCATGGCGGGCTTGAACAGACCGCGATCCTGGCTCGGATCGAGCAACAGTTCGCGGACCCAGTTCAGGGTGTCGCCTTGCAAATGCTTGAGGCCCGGTACCGGGAAGTAACCTTTCTTGCGGTCGATCACTTCACTCGGAATCACCAGGCGCGCGGCTTCCTTGAGCACTTGCTTGCCGCCATCCGGCAGTTTGTATTGACCCGGCACCCGGGCCGACAACTCCACCAGGCGATAGTCGAGAAACGGTGTGCGCGCTTCCAGGCCCCAGGCCATGGTCATGTTGTCGACGCGTTTGACCGGGTCGTCCACCAGCATCACCGTGCTGTCCAGGCGCAGGGCTTTGTCCACCGCCGCGTCCGCACCAGGCTGTGCGAAATGTTCCTTCACGAAGTCGCCTGCGGCGTCGTTGGCTGTCAGCCATTTGGGCTGAACGGTGGCGGCGTATTCGTCGTAGCTGCGATCGAAAAACGCTTCGCGATAGGCGGCATAGGGGTCGCTCGCACCGTCCACCTGCGGGTACCAGTGATAGCCGGCGAACAGTTCGTCGGCGCCCTGGCCGCTTTGCACCACTTTGCAGTGCTTGGCCACTTCCCGTGACAGCAGGTAGAAGGCGATGCAGTCATGACTGACCATCGGTTCGCTCATGGCGCGGAACGCGGCCGGCAACTGCTCGATGATTTCTTTTTCGTTGATACGCAGTTGATGGTGGTGAGCGCCGTAGTGTCTGGCGATCAGGTCCGAATACTGGAACTCGTCGCCGCGCTCGCCGCCGGCATCCTGGAAACCGATGGAGAATGTCGACAGGTTTTCCACGCCGACTTCACGCAACAATCCCACCAGCATGCTCGAATCGACACCGCCGGACAGCAGCACGCCAACGTCGACCGCTGCACGCTGTCGGATCGCTACGGCATCACGTGTGCTGTCGAGCACCCGGTCGCGCCAGTCTTCGAGCGTCAGTTTCATCTCATCGGCGTGTGGTCCATAGGTCAGGCTCCACCAGGTTTTCTGTTCGGTGGTGCCATCGGCATTGATGCGCATCCAGGTGGCTGGGGGTAGTTTTTCGATGCCCGCCAGCAAGGTGCGCGGTGCCGGCACCACGGCGTGGAAGTTCAGGTAGTGATTGAGCGCGACCGGATCGAGGATCGGGTTGATGTCACCACCCTTGAGCAATGCCGGCAGGGACGAGGCAAAGCGCAGGCGCTGGCCGGTGCGCGACAGGTACAGCGGCTTGATGCCGAGCCGGTCGCGGGCGATGAACAGCCGTTGGTTGTCCCGCTCCCAAATGGCGAAGGCAAACATGCCGTTGAGTTTGGGCAGCAGTGCTTCGCCCCAGGCGTGAAAGCCCTTGAGCAGCACTTCGGTGTCGCCACCGGAGTAGAACGCGTAGCCAAGGCTTTCCAGCTCGGTACGCAGTTCGGGGAAGTTGTAGATCGCGCCGTTGAAGGCCAGGGACAGGCCCAGTTGATGGTCGATCATCGGCTGCGCCGAACCGTTCGACAGGTCCATGATTTTCAGGCGGCGATGGCCCAGGGCTATCGGCCCTTGACTGTGAAAACCCCAGGCGTCGGGGCCGCGAGGCGCCAGGTGGTGGGTGATTCGCTCAACCGCTGCGAGGTCTGCAGGTTGATTGTCAAAACGTAACTCGCCAGCTAATCCGCACATAAATTCCTTACCGGTTTTTCCGTTGGGGAGGGTCATTCGATTACCGCACCAAAACGGCGGGTACTCGAAAACTGACCCGGCTGAATCCCCGGAGTTTTAGACCGATAAGTTATAAGTAGGCGGTAGGTCTCCCCAGGCAACCCTTTGTGGGGGCCGGCCTGCCGGCGAAGGCGTCAGGTGATTCGCCACATGATTTGAGGGCCTCATCGCCGGCAAGCCGGCTCTCACAAAGGGTGGATGCGACGATCAATGGAGCGGGGTCAGGCGCTGGTTCGGCGAATCAGGCGGCGCACGGCAAACCGGTTGGGATGACAGGCTTCGGCCACGCTTCTGGGCAATGGCAGGGGTTCGTTATCCAGCCAGGCCGCCAGCAGTTCCCCGGACAGCGGTGCGGTAATCAGGCCGCGCGAGCCGTGGCCGCTATTGACGTACAAACCGTCCAGCCACGGGCATTCGACGTCCGGCACCTGTCGGGCATCCTTGCCCAGCGCGGCATAGGCCTGGGTAAATGCCTGGCTGTCGGCCAGGGGGCCAACGATTGGCAGATAGTCGGGGCTGGTGCAGCGAAAGGCGGCGCGACCCTGGAGGCTTTCGGGGTCGAGTTTGTCGACTTGCAGACGCGTGACCAGGTCGTGGGAGATCTCTTCGAGCATGGCCAGGTTGCCCAGGTGCTCGGCCGTGGTCGGCGTCAGGTCATCGCTCTTGAAGTCGAAACTGGCGCCCAGGGTGTGTTCGCCCAGGCGCGCCGGGGCGACGTAGCCTTCGGCACAGACTACGGTGTTCAGCGCCCGGCTTTGCGGGGTTTGCGGCAGGCGAGTGATTTGCCCGCGAATGCGCTTGAGCGGCAGTTCGGAGGTTTCCGCAAAGCGCTGGATCTCGGCAGCACCGGCCAGCACCACCACGGGTGCGCTGGCGAGTAACTGGTCGCCGTCCCAGGCCTGCCACTGGCCATCAGCCCTGCGCAATGCCAGGACATCGCGATGGGAGAGCAATTGAATCTGCGGATGCGCCATCTGCCATTGGCACAGCGCCGGAGGATGGACCCAGCCGCCTTCCGGGAAGTACAGGCCGCCCTGCGCCAGTCCGATACCGGCCAGCGCTTGCGCCTGGGGCTGATCCAGCAGGTGCAGCAGGTCCGCGGGAAACGCCTCGGCCAGTTGCAACTGACGTTCGGCTTCCTTGGCGTTGAACGCCAGTTGCAGCACGCCGCAATCGTCCCAGTCGGTGCTTCTCTGCAAGTGTTCGAGCTGGCGCCGGGTGTAGCCGAAACCGCTGACGATCATTTGCGACAGCGTCGTGCCATGGGCCGATAACTTGAGGTAAAGCACGCCTTGCGGGTTGCCCGAAGCCTCCTGTGCGACCTCCTGATGTCGCTCCAGCACGCTCACCTGCCAGCCCCGCGCCGCCAGGCTGGCTGCGCTGGCGCAACCGGCCAGCCCGGCACCGATCACCAGGGCGCGGCGTTCACCGGTCAACGCTGCGGGTCGGGCGAACCAGGGCTTGTCTGGCGCCGGGGCGGTAACCTCCTGCGGCCAGCCAAGGAACTCGCCGCGCAGGATTTCCCACTTGTGGCCGATGCCGGGTGTGCGTTTCATCTTGAAGCCGGCGGCATTGAGCAGGCGGCGTACCCAGCCGGTGCTGGTGAAGGTGCTGATGGTCGAGCCGGGGGCGGCCAGACGCGCCAGTTCGGCGAACAGTTCAGCGGTCCACATGTCGGGGTTTTTCGCCGGGGCAAAGCCGTCGAGAAACCAGGCGTCTATCCGGGCGTCCAGTTGTGGCAACTGCTCCAGAGCGTCGCCGATCAGCAACGTCAGGGTCACACGACCGTTGGCCAGTGTCAGGCGCTGGAACCCTTGATGGATCGCCACGTATTGCGCCAGCAGTTGATCGGCAAAGGGCTTGAGTTCTGGCCACAGTGCCAGGGCCCGTTGCAGATCGGCCGGGCTCAGCGGGTACTTTTCGACGCTGACGAAATGCAATCGCGCATCAGCCGCCGCGTGTTGCTCGAACACCTGCCAGGCACACAAAAAATTCAGCCCGGTGCCGAAGCCGGTCTCGCCAATCACCAGGCGACCGCCCTGGGGCAACGCGGCAAAGCGTTCCGCCAAACGGTTCTGTTCGATGAACACATAACGGGTTTCGTCCAGCCCCGACTTGTCGGAGAAATACACATCGTCGAATACGCGCGAATAAGGGCGACCTTGGTCGTCCCAGTCGAGCTGGGCGTGGGGCATTACAGGTTTCATGGCAGGCTCGGCAACGGCAAGGCGGCCATTCTAGCCGATCGCCACGATGAGAAGACCTGCCCCTGCAGGAGCGAGCCTGCTCGCGATGAATTCAAGAGCACTGCGGTTATTCAGAAAACCCGCGTTATCGTTGACGTCCATTGCGAGCAGGCTCGCTCCCACAAGGAACTTTCTGCGAACAAAGGCAGCCCGATCCGCTAGTCTTGCTCACATCTGGAAGGGAGCCATTCATGTTCGAATCTGCCGAAATCGATCACGTGATCGACAAAGAAACCTATGACGCCGAAGTGCCGGCCCTGCGCGAAGCCTTGCTCGAAGCGCAATTCGAGCTCCAGCAGCAAAAGCGTTTTCCGGTGATCATTCTAATCAATGGTATCGAAGGCGCTGGCAAGGGCGAGACGGTCAAGTTACTCAACGAATGGATGGACCCGCGGCTGATCGAGGTCCGTACCTTCGATCAGCAAACCGACGAGGAACTGGCGCGACCACCGGCCTGGCGCTACTGGCGGATGCTTCCGGCCAAGGGGCGCATGGGGGTCTTCTTCGGCAACTGGTACAGCCAGATGCTGCAGGGGCGGGTGCATGGCGTCTTCAAGAACGCTCGACTGGACCAGGGCATCAATGGTGCCGAGCGCCTGGAAAAGATGCTGTGCGATGAAGGCGCCCTGATCTTCAAATTCTGGTTCCACCTTTCCAAGAAGCAAATGAAGGATCGCCTCAAGGCCTTGGCCGACGATCCTTTGCACAGCTGGCGTATCAGCCCGCTGGACTGGCAGCAATCGCAAACCTACGACAAGTTTGTGAAGTACGGCGAACGCATTCTGCGTCGCACCAGCCGCGACTACGCGCCGTGGCATGTGATCGCCGGGCTGGATCCGCGCTATCGCAGCCTGGCAGTGGGCAAGATCTTGCTCGAAGGGCTGCAAGGCGCCCTGAACCGGCCGACGATTCACCCCGACAAAGTCAGCGCCGCGCCATTGCCCGTCAGCGTCGATCAAGTGAACCTGCTTGATCGCCTGGACCTGACGTTGCACCTGGATAAAGAGGATTATGAGGAGCAATTGATCACCGAGCAGGCACGGTTTTCCGGGTTGATGCGTGACAAGCGCATGCGTCGCCATGCACTGGTAGCCGTGTTCGAAGGCAACGACGCGGCGGGCAAGGGCGGGGCGATCCGCCGGGTCGCCGCGGCGCTCGATCCGCGTCAGTACAACATCGTGCCGATTGCCGCACCGACCGAAGAGGAGCGGGCACAGCCCTATCTCTGGCGTTTCTGGCGGCATCTTCCGGCCCGGGGCAAATTCACCGTGTTCGACCGCTCCTGGTATGGCCGGGTGCTGGTGGAGCGTATCGAAGGCCTCTGCAGCCCCGCCGACTGGTTGCGCGCCTACGGTGAAATCAACGATTTCGAAGAGCAGATCGCCGATGCCGGCGTGATCGTGGTCAAGTTCTGGCTGGCCATCGACAAGCAGACGCAACTGGAGCGTTTCCAGGAGCGCGAAGAGATTCCCTTCAAACGCTTCAAGATCACCGAGGATGACTGGCGCAACCGCGACAAATGGGATGATTATCGCGGCGCCGTTGGCGACATGGTCGACCGCACCAGCACCGAGATTTCGCCCTGGACCCTGGTGGAAGCCAATGACAAGCGCTGGGCGCGGGTCAAGGTCTTGCGCACCATCAATCTGGCACTGGAGCAAGCGTTCGAAAAGTCCGACAAGCATGAGCGCCAGGCACAAAAAGGCAAGAAGTGAGGCGATGGTTGCGCATACGCGGGGTGAATGATTGTCGCGGTTGGTAATTGGGTGAGCTTATGCTCAGGTCACTCTCAACCGACAACAACAATGAGGTATGCCATGCGTGAAGTGGTGATCGTCGACAGCGTGCGGACTGGCCTGGCCAAATCCTTTCGCGGCAAATTCAACATGACCCGTCCCGATGACATGGCGGCTCACTGTGTCAACGCCTTGTTGAAACGCACGGGCATCGACCCTGCCAGCGTCGAGGACTGCATCGTCGGTGCCGGCTCCAACGAAGGTGCCCAGGGCTACAACATCGGTCGTAATGTCGCCGTGTTGTCGCAACTGGGTATCGGCACCGCCGGCATGACCCTCAACCGGTTTTGCTCGTCGGGTTTGCAGGCGATCGCCATCGCGGCCAACCAGATCGCTTCGGGCTGCAGTGACATCATCGTGGCCGGTGGCGTCGAGTCGATCAGCCTGACCATGAAAAGCGTCAACACCGACAACCTGATCAACCCGCTGCTCAAGGAGCAGGTGCCGGGTATCTACTTCCCGATGGGCCAGACGGCGGAAATCGTCGCTCGCCGTTACAACGTCAGCCGCCAGGAGCAGGACCTGTATGCCCTGCAAAGCCAGCAACGCACGGCGCAGGCCCAGGCCGCCGGACTGTTTGACGATGAAATCGTGCCGATGGCCGTGAAATACCGCGTTGAAGACAAAGCCACCGGTCAGGTACAGATCGTTGAGGGTGTGGTGGATCGCGATGACTGCAACCGCCCCGATACCACGCTGCAAAGTCTGGCCGGTTTGAATCCGGTGTTTGCCGAGGACGGCTCGGTGACGGCCGGCAACTCGTCGCAGTTGTCCGACGGAGCGTCCATGACCCTGGTGATGAGCCTGGAAAAAGCCCTTGAACTGGGACTCAAGCCGAAAGCGTTCTTCCGGGGCTTTACCGTGGCGGGTTGCGAGCCGGACGAAATGGGCATTGGCCCGGTGTTTTCGGTGCCCAAACTGTTCAAGGCCAAAGGCTTGCAGGTGGCCGACATTGACCTCTGGGAACTCAATGAAGCGTTCGCTTCGCAGTGCCTGTACGCACGTAATCGCCTGGAAATCGATAACGACAAATACAACGTCAATGGCGGTTCGATTTCCATCGGCCATCCCTTCGGCATGACCGGGTCGCGTCAGGTCGGGCACCTTGTTCGCGAGTTGCAGCGACGTCATCTGCGTTACGGCATCGTCACCATGTGCGTGGGTGGCGGGATGGGGGCTACCGGGTTGTTCGAAGCGGTGCGTTAAACACTCAATGGACATCGCGGGCAAGCCACGCTCTGCATCGGACCTGATTCCGCAACCGGATACGGTCCAGTGTGGGAGCTTGCTCGCGATGAGGTCAACGCGCGCTATCGATTCACCAACAACCACAAATTCACGATGCGACCTGCACAGTTTCATTAGCGGCTAGCGCCAAACTGTCCCTGTGTGCCACACGGTGGTGCGCCTAGAATGAGGTTTCTTGAACCTTCGCGCTGGGGATCACATGCACATTTCATCGGGTCGCTGGGTTTACGGTCTGTTCCTGGCCTTGCTGACCGCGCTGCTGTGGGGAATCCTGCCGATCAAGCTCAAACAGGTATTGCTGGTGATGGACCCGGTCACGGTGACCTGGTTTCGCCTGATGGTGTCCGGTGGCTGCCTGTTCATCTACCTGGCAGCGACCCGGCGTTTACCGAGTCGCCGAGTGCTCGGGCCGCGCGGTGGCTGGCTGGTGTTGATGGCGGTGCTCGGCCTGGTAGGCAACTACGTGTTGTATTTGATGGGCCTGAACCTGCTCAGCCCCGGCACCGCGCAACTGGTGGTGCAGATGGGGCCGATCATGTTGCTGATCGCCAGTGTGTTCGTGTTCAAGGAACGCTTCAGTGTGGGGCAGGGGATTGGTTTGCTGGTGCTGCTGGTCGGTTTTGCCCTGTTTTTCAATCAGCGTTTGAGTGAGTTGCTGACCTCGTTGACCGATTACACCGCCGGCGTGCTGCTGGTGCTGTTGGCGTCCACGGTCTGGACCTTTTATGCACTGGGGCAGAAGCAGTTGCTGACGGTGTGGAATTCGTTACAGGTGATGATGGTGATCTACCTGTTCTGCGGGCTATTGCTGACGCCGTGGGTGCATCCGCTCGAAGCCCTGCAATTGAACCCGCTGCAAGGCTGGCTGCTGCTGGCCTGCTGCATGAACACCCTGATTGCCTACGGCGCTTTTGCCGAGGCGTTGGCCCATTGGGAAGCTTCGCGAGTGAGCGCGACACTGGCGATTACGCCTTTGGTGACTTTTGGTGCCGTGGCCCTGGCGGCGCTGTGGTGGCCCGAATATGTGCACGCCGAGACGATCAATGGCCTGGGCTATGGCGGGGCGGTGCTGGTGGTGCTGGGGTCGGCGTTGGTGGCGTTGGGGCCATCGTTGATTGCCGGGCTCAAGGCACGGAAAGTGCGGATGGCAGCAAGCTGATTCTCGTTATCGTTCATCGCGAGCAGGCTCGCTCCCACATTTGACCGCGTGCGCAGTTTAATGTGGGAGCGAGCCTGCTCGCGAATACCGACTAATAAGACGCAGAAACACTCAGCCCTTGGCGCCAGCCTCCAGCATATTCTCCGGCCGCACCCACGCGTCAAACTGCTCATCGGTCAAATACCCCAATCCAATGGCCGCTTCACGCAGGGTCAGCCCTTCGGCGTAGGCTTTTTTGGCAATTTCCGCTGATTTGTCGTAGCCGATGTGCGGGTTCAGCGCGGTCACCAACATCAACCCCCGTTCCAGGTGCTCCGCCATTTTCTCGGCATCCGGTTCCAGGCCGGCGATGCAATGCTGCTGGAAGTTGCTGCAGCCGTCGCCCAACAGACGGATCGATTGCAGCAAGTTGTGGATGATCACCGGTTTGAACACGTTCAGTTGCAAGTGCCCCTGACTCGCGGCGAAGCCGATGGTGACGTCGTTGCCCAGCACCTGACAGGCCAGCATCGACAAGGCTTCGCATTGGGTAGGGTTGACCTTGCCGGGCATGATCGAACTCCCCGGTTCGTTGGCCGGCAGCTTCACCTCGGCCAATCCGGCACGTGGCCCGGAACCCAGCAGGCGCAAGTCATTGGCGATTTTCATCAACGTCACGGCGAGGGTTTTCAACGCACCGGACAGAGTGGTCAGCGGTTCATGGCCAGCCAGCGCGGCGAATTTGTTGGGCGCGGTGACGAATGGCAGGCCGGAAAGGGCGGCCAGCTCTGCAGCGATGGCCTCACCGAAGCCGTGGGGCGAATTCAGCCCGGTGCCCACCGCGGTACCGCCCTGGGCCAGTTCACAAACGGCCGGCAGTGCGCTGCGGATTGCCCGTTCGGCGTAATCCAGTTGCGCGATGAATGCCGAGATTTCCTGGCCGAAGGTAATCGGCGTTGCGTCCATCATGTGCGTGCGGCCAGTCTTGACCAGCTTCATGTGGCGCGCCGCCAGCTCGGCCAGGCCACCCGACAATTCGTTGATCGCCGGCAGCAAGTGATGTTGCACGGCCTGGGCGGCAGCAATGTGCATGGCGGTGGGGAAACAGTCGTTGGAACTCTGGGAGCGATTGACGTGATCGTTGGGGTGCACCGGCGACTTGCCGCCGCGCGCGTTGCCGGCCAGTTCGTTGGCGCGACCGGCAATCACTTCGTTAACGTTCATGTTGCTCTGGGTACCGCTACCGGTTTGCCAGACCACCAGGGGAAATTGATCGTCATGGCTGCCGTCGATCACTTCATCGGCCGCTTGTTCGATCAATCGGGCGATGTCGGCGGGCAGGTCGCCATTACGGTCGTTGACCCGGGCCGCGGCTTTCTTGATCAGCGCCAGGCCATGCAGCACGGCCAAGGGCATGCGTTCGGTGCCAATGGCAAAGTTAACCAGTGAGCGTTGCGTCTGAGCGCCCCAGTAGGCGTCATCCGGGACTTCAACCTGGCCAAGGCTGTCGGTTTCGATACGGCTCATCGGTCACACTCCTGTCGGTTCGATTGCGCAGTTTAGGCCGTGATCGACGGCCGTGGTTCCATCAGTCTGGATTGTGTCCATTCAACCCCTCTAAATCAGGCGCGACAAGGCTTGGGGTTGAGTGACACACTTTTTTAGGCGCAGAATGGACGTCCTTGGGGTTTTACCTCGCCTGCTAGAAAAGGAAACTCGATGACTCGTCTTCGTGCCATCTGTACCGCGGTTGCACTGGTTTGCGCCAGCGGCCAGGTTTTTGCCGATACCGCCAGCCACAACGCCAGTGCCGAGGCTTTCCTGACCCTGGCGCACGCTGACAAATTGGGCACTCCGGTGTACATGCAAGTTCAGCAGATGTTCGCTCAACGCTTCCAGCAAACCAAAGCCCCGGATTCGAAAAAAGCCGTACTCGAAACCTACCAGGCCAAGGCTAACGCCGCCCTGGACCAGGCCATTGGCTGGAACAAGCTCAAGCCAGACATGGTCAAGCTCTACACCAGCAACTTCACCGAGTCCGAACTCAAGGACCTGGTGGCGTTCTACCAGTCGCCACTGGGCAAGAAAGTCCTGGAAAAAATGCCGCAGCTGACTCAGCAATCGGCCCAGATGACTCAAGCCAAGCTGGAAAGCGCGGTGCCTGTGGTCAACAAGCTGCTGGCGGACATGACCGACGAGCTGACGCCGAAAGACGCGACCGCTCCAGCCAAGAAAAAGCCTTAAGCGGAGTCTGGTATGACCATGCAACAACGCATCGAATCGACGCTGGGTCTGCTACAGCCCCAGCATCTACAGGTGCTCGATGAAAGCCACATGCACAGTCGCGGGCTGCAGACCCATTACAAGGCCGTCGTGGTCAGCGAGCAGTTTGCCGGGCTCAGCCGCGTCAAGCGTCACCAGAAAGTCTATGGCACGCTGGGCGAACTGATGGGCGAATTCCATGCGTTGGCACTGCATACCTATACGCCTGAGGAGTGGGCGCAGATCGATGCGGCTCCGGCCTCGCCGACCTGTGCCGGCGGCAGCCATTAATGTGATGGGCTGTTGTGGCGAGGGAGCAAACTCCCTGGCCACAAAGTCATCTCGCCGTCCTAAAGCACACGGTTTTTGTTAGAATCTGCAACGCGCCGCTCACCCGGCGCGTTTTTTTTCGCATCCGGTTCACCCCTTACGAGGGTAGCCACCTGGAGAATCACCCATGACACAACAGATAGTCGTGGCGGCACTGTATAAGTTCGTCACCCTGGAAAATTACGTCGACCTGCGCGAGCCCCTGCTCAAGGCGATGGTCGACAACGGCATCAAAGGCACGCTGCTGATCGCCGAAGAAGGCATCAACGGCACTGTGTCCGGCAGCCGTGAAGGCATCGACGGGCTCATGGCCTGGCTCAAGAACGACCCGCGCATGGACGACATCGATCACAAAGAGTCGTACTGCGACGAGCAGCCGTTCTATCGCACCAAAGTCAAACTCAAGAAAGAAATCGTTACCCTGGGCGTGGAAGGTGTGGACCCGAACAAAAAGGTCGGCACCTATGTTGATCCGCAGGACTGGAACGCGCTGATCAGCGATCCGGAAGTGTTGTTGATCGACACCCGCAACGACTATGAAGTGTCGATCGGCACCTTTGAAGGGGCCATCGACCCGAAAACCACCAGTTTTCGCGAATTCCCCGATTACATCAAAGCCAACTTCGACCCGGCCGTGCACAAGAAGGTCGCGATGTTTTGCACCGGTGGCATTCGTTGCGAAAAGGCTTCGAGCTATATGCTCAGTGAAGGCTTCGATGAGGTTTATCACCTCAAGGGCGGCATCCTGAAGTACCTGGAAGAGGTGCCGCAGGAAGAAACCAAATGGCAGGGCGACTGCTTCGTGTTCGATAACCGCGTGACCGTTCGTCACGATCTGAGCGAAGGCGACTACGATCAATGCCACGCCTGCCGTACGCCGGTCAGCGTCGAAGACCGTGCATCCGAACATTACGTGGCCGGTATCAGTTGCCCGCATTGCTGGGACAAACTGAGCGAGAAAACCCGTCGCAGCGCCATCGATCGGCAAAAGCAGATCGAACTGGCCAAGGCTCGCAACATGCCTCACCCGATCGGCTACAACTACAAGCAAATCAACTCCGAGGCTTGAATCATGTCTGCATGTCGCCTGCTCTACGTGATGGACCCAATGTGCTCCTGGTGCTGGGGCTTTGCGCCGGTGGCCAACGCGCTGGTCGAGCAGGCGCAGGCAGCGGGGGTGGACGTGCATCTGGTGGTGGGCGGGTTGCGCACCGGCAGTGGCGCGGCGCTTGAACCGACCACCCGGCGTTACATCCTTGAACACTGGCAGGCGGTCACCGAGGCCACCGGCCAGCCATTCAAGCTGGAAGGTGCCTTGCCGGATGGATTCGTCTATGACACCGAACCCGCCTGTCGGGCGCTGGTGACGGCGCGCGGTTTGGCGCCGGATTGCGCCTGGAAACTGCTGGGGCTGATTCAGCATGCGTTTTACGCTGAAGGTCGCGATGTCACTCACGCCAGCGTTCTGGTGGAGCTGGCGGAGCGGGCCGGCCTGCCGCGCATCGAGTTCGCCGCAGCGTTCGATCGTGCCGATACACACGCCGCCACGGCTGCCGATTTCACCTGGGTCCAGGACTTGGGCATTGCCGGTTTCCCGACCTTGCTGGCTGAGCGAAATGGTCAATTGGCGCTGCTGACCAATGGTTATCAGCCGCTCAGTGTGCTTTCCCCGTTGCTCGGCCGCTGGCTGGAGCGCGCTGCCTGTGCATGACCTGCCCGACGACAGCGCAAGCGTAAAACGTGTCGATCGGTTGAGCTGGGCGGAAATCCGTCGTCTGGCGCTTCATCACAAGAAATCCCTGTGGATCGCCAACGGCGTGGCCGTGCTGGCGACCTTGTGCAGTGTGCCCATCCCTTTGCTCTTGCCATTGCTGGTGGACGAAGTGTTGCTCGGCCACGGTGACGCTGCGCTGAAAATCATGAACCACGCGCTGCCGGGAGCCTGGCAGAAGGCTGCCGGGTACATTGGCCTGATGCTGCTGGTGACCCTCACGCTGCGTTGCGCTGCCTTGCTGTTCAACGTGGTGCAGGCGCGGCTGTTCGCGGCGCTGGCCAAGGACATCGTCTACCGCATTCGCATCCGTCTGATCGAGCGCCTCAAGCGTATTTCGCTGGGGGAATACGAAAGCCTGGGCAGCGGCACGGTGACCACGCACCTGGTCACCGACCTGGACACCCTGGACAAGTTCGTCGGCGAAACCCTCAGCCGTTTCCTCGTGGCCATGCTGACGCTGGTGGGGACCGCGGGCATTCTGATGTGGATGCACTGGAAACTGGCGCTGCTGATTCTGTTGTTCAACCCACTGGTGATCTACGCCACGGTGCAGTTGGGCAAGCGGGTCAAGCACCTGAAGAAGCTCGAGAACGACAGTACCTCGCGCTTCACCCAGGCGTTGACCGAAACCCTTGATGCCATCCAGGAAGTGCGTGCCGGCAACCGTCAGGGTTTTTTCCTCGGTCGCCTCGGGCTGCGAGCCAGGGAAGTCCGTGATTACGCGGTGAGTTCGCAATGGAAAACCGATGCCTCAAACCGCGCCAGCGGCTTGTTGTTCCAGTTCGGTATCGATATTTTCCGCGCCGCGGCAATGCTGACGGTGCTGTTCTCGGACCTGTCCATCGGCCAGATGCTGGCGGTCTTCAGCTACCTGTGGTTCATGATCGGGCCGGTTGAACAGCTGTTGAACCTGCAATACGCCTATTACGCTGCGGGCGGTGCCCTGTCTCGAATCAACGAACTGCTGTCCCGCGCCGATGAGCCGGCGTACCCCAAGGGGGTCGATCCATTCAATGGCCGCGAGACGGTGGGCATCGAGGTTCAGGGCTTGAGTTTCGGCTACGGTGACGAGCTGGTGTTGAACCAGATGAACCTGTCCATCGCCCCCGGCGAGAAAGTCGCGATCGTCGGGGCCAGTGGCGGTGGCAAGAGCACCCTGGTGCAACTGCTGCTGGGCTTGTACACGCCACTGGCCGGCACCATTCGTTTCGGCGGTTCGACTCAGCAAGAGATCGGTCTGGAAACGGTCCGGGAAAACGTCGCCGTAGTCCTGCAACACCCGGCGCTGTTCAACGACACCGTGCGCGCCAACCTGACCATGGGCCGCGAACGCAGTGACGAAGCGTGCTGGCATGCGCTGGAAATCGCGCAGTTGCACGCCACGATACGCGAACTGCCCAATGGCCTGGACAGCATCGTCGGGCGCTCCGGCGTGCGCCTGTCCGGTGGTCAGCGGCAACGCCTGGCCATTGCGCGGATGGTGCTGGCTGAGCCGAAAGTGGTGATCCTCGATGAGGCTACTTCGGCGCTGGACGCCGCCACCGAATACAACCTGCATCAAGCGATGGCGCGGTTCCTGAGTAACCGCACCACGCTGATCATCGCCCACCGACTGTCGGCGGTGAAGCAGGCCGACAGGGTGCTGGTGTTCGACGGTGGGCAAATCGCCGAGGATGGCGACCACCAGCAGTTGATCGCTGAGGGTGGCCTGTATGCCAAGCTTTATGGGCATTTGCAGCAGTTGTAGGTCAATTCCACAACACTTGGAGCGCATTTTCCCCGCCGTCGTAACCGAACTCCTTCACCACGATCGAGCATGACTCGCAAGGGCGCATTGTCGTAGCGACGTCGACGGATTTGATCGTTGCAGGATCGGGGTATTTTTCCCGAATCACGCGGATCAACTTGCTTTCGCTGTCCAGAGACGTGGGCTTGGCCGTTTGCACTGGCTTGTAGGTTCCTATGTCCTTGATGGTCGTCGGCACGGCCAGCAGCTTGCCTTGATCGGTCACATCAAGGGATGTAACAGGAAAGTGTTGATTCAGGTCGATGTTGAAGTAGACGGTATCGCCGACCCTGACTTGATCAGCGCCCAGGTTCTGCTTGAACAACGGCAAATGACTGGTCGCTTGCTGGCCCCCCGAAACGCTGACATAAACTTCCCGTTGCCCGGCAGTGGTCGTGACCTCGGCGTAGGCGATGTTCCTCGGGTTGTAGGAGCGTTGGCGCCGAGGGATCAGTTGGTGGAGCTTTTCCATGGTCTGGTTGATCCGCAGCGCGCTGTTCGCGTTGCTGGCATCGATGGTCGGCGACTCGAACAGGGTATCGAAAATATGCGCCGTTCTTTGCCGCAGAGCTTCCGGGGCGTCCTTGCTTCGGCTCCAGGACGTGGCGCCTTGCGGCAATTGCGTGACGATCATTCGGGTCGAGTGATCGAACATCAACGCCTCTCCAGGGCTGGTGTCTACCTTCAAGTGTTTCATGCTGGTTGCCGGGATCGGGTTCGTTCCGATGGGAATGGCGATCTCCTCCATGGTTTTCATTGCTCGCGAAATGGCTTCGACCCCGTGGATGCGCGCGATGTTATTGGCACTCAGCGATCCGGTGTAGACCAATAACAATTCCTCTCCCAGCGTGCCTTCGGCCATGTCGGGTTTGAGCAGGCGTTTCAAGGTCAGCGGCTCGCTCAAGCTTTGTCCCTTGGGTACTGTCGCGACGTAATACTTATCGGTGTTGATCCGGGTAAACACATAAGTGCTGGACTCATCGAGGGACGGCACCAGAATGGCCCCGATCTGATGTGAGTCCTCAGCGCCCTCATAGACGCCTTTAACCTCTATGCGGCCGTAAATACCTTTACGGAACATCAGACTAGCCGGTATTTCTTTGCTCGGTACCAGCCATTTCTTGGCAAAGCCGAGTTGGCTGATGTCACCTTTGTAGAGGCTCGGGACGCCATCGGTGATGTAATAAAGATTACCTTCATGGGTCAGAAACTGACCTGCATGAGGCGGTCGCTCAACCGGCACGGATACCCGGTCGCCAAACCATGGCGCGTAATCTTTGGTTTCGTCGAACGAACCGATTTCCGGCGTGGGAGCCGGCTCGCTCGTCACAAAACTGCTGAGGCAATCACTCTTGCCGTTTGGCGCGCGACGTGGCCGGCAGGGCACCAGGGTCAATGCGTTGCTGTCATCGATCAGGTCGACGCGGCGTAAATCATTGCCATCGAGTCGGTATGGCAAGTCGTCGATGAGTACCGTGGTGCGGCCATCGATTTCCAGCACTTCCCGGACACTGGTTTTCTCGGGTAATTCAACGAAGACATGCGCATCACTGTTCTTCAGTGGGGGGTAGCTGGAACGACCCAGCGAGAGATCGTGGGCGTGAGTCGTCAGCAACGGCCCGAATGGGCGAGAGGACAGCGGATCGATCAGGTAGTGCCGGAATCCCAATGGCACAACGTTACGCACGGGGACGTCTTCAATGCCTTTGACGATGGCAAGTTGATCGGCATCTGTCAGCGGGCGCCAATGCCCCGGATCGGTCATCTGGGTCAGGCCGTGGGGGAAATCGTACTCATCAGCCCGTCCGGCCAGCTTCTTGAGTTTGAACATTGCTTTGTTTTCGAGATGACTCAATGCGCGGCTGCCCGCTCGAACGCCCCGAACAGACGACTTCAGAAGGGTAGGCAGGGCGTCCAGAGGATTGAAATTTCTCAGATTGGCGGTCAGAAGGTTCGTCGAAAGCTTGCCCAGAGAGGGAAGCGTTGCCCGAATTCCCATTCGGCCGGCCTGGATGGCCAGCCTCATGCTGCCCGCGGCGAACTTCCCCAAATGCAGGGCAAAGGAAACGACATCGACAATCAGCCCTATCACCCCGAGGACTCGATTGCCGAATTTGTCGGATTGCAAATCGTCGAGGCTGCCCCAGAACGGGATGAAGGGTTTTAGCTCGTACAGCCAGTGTTTTTCATCACGATCACGCTCGAATTTCGTTTCTCCCCAGGCTTGGGCCCGCAGTTCCTTTTCGTCGAGATAGAACAGGTTTTTCGAAATGAAAGAGGCAATTTCCCGGGAGCGGGACGAGGACAGCGTCAGGTTCGCGGTGATGTCGTGATGTGCCAGCGGGATCAATGAACAGCTAAGGGGGTCGCCCAGTTGTTCGAGAATGGCGTAGCAGGTCGCTCCCTGCTTCGGTTTTATGCCTTTCTTGTGGGCTTCCCAATCGAACGGCAGTTTGTTGCCACCCGTAATGGGGATAACGTTGTAGTCGTCATCGAAAAAATCGGGAACAAGGAAGTTTTTGCGGTAGCCACCGACCATTTTGACTGAAACATCTGTTCGTATCCGTATCAATCCAGCGCGGGGAAGGCACTCGTAAAACGACGCCTTGCCGCGATAATCGGCTCGCAGAACGAACCCCATGCGCGCTCGCAGGGGCATTATCAGTTCACTGGTCTCGTCATCCGCTTTGATTTTCGAGGTTTCTTCCCTCAGGGTGTAGACCCTGACTTCTCCATGTTCCAGAGCCTGGCGATCAACCCAGGGCAACGTCACGAGCTGGTTTTTGATCAAGGTTTCATAGGCATCTTTGGCTTTATCGAGATAGCTGCTGAAGCGTTTGTCGAACAGGGCCGGAACGTCGGGCAGGGATACGTCGGGGGGAATTAAAAGAAATGGTTTGGGGTCAGTGTGCTGCTTCGTAAGGCCATGCTCGAGAGTGCCCTTGCTTGACAGACTTATCCAGAAAGTCCCGATCTTGCCGTCGTTGCTGACATACCACTTTGTGTTGGGCGACAAGCCGCTCGAAGCGTACACCTCAACCAGGGGGTAGGTTCTTCCTGGTACCGTCGGCGTCTCGATCACGTTTCGTTCTACGCGTTTTCCAGCGTAGCCGTCGTCGCGCATCAGTCTTATGTCGAGCGGGCCAACCAATCGGCCACTAAACGCCTCTTTCAGGCATTTACTGGCGAGCTCCAACCGCTGTGGCGGTTCTACCGTCATCTGGATAATCGCCGCATTCAATTGCTTCGTGTATTTTTCCAGAGCGTTGATCGGGTCGGACAAGGCTTCTGTCGCAGTCTCGTGGGTCGGAGCAATGGCACCCGTGGCCCTGGTCCACTCGCGGGCAGCGGCGAGTCGAGTCAATGCAATCAGATCAAGCAACGCTTTTGGCGCCTTTTCACTTTTGCGCAGGGGTAAATCCACCAGTTGCTGAAACGTCAGACGCTGCAGCAGTCCCGGTTCGAGGGCGTGTGCGAGCGTGGCGCCATGGACAAAGTTGACCCAGACGACGGAGGTCGCATAGGGAAGATCTTGCGGAATGTTGCGCACCTGAAACTCAATCGGAAACTGTCGCAGCAGCAGACGCCCGAGCACGATTTTTTCCAGGGGCGTGGTGACTTGCCCCGAATCGAGCAGATAATTCTCGAATTCACTGCGAAGACGTTGATAGCTTTTGCCTTGGTTGGCGCGTTGTTGCAGACGATAGCCGGCAATGGTGTCGGGTGATTCGGTGGGGGACGGGCTGTACCAGACAAGCAGTGCTTGGGCCAGAAGCCGGGGGCCGATACCCGGAGCAGGATTTTCACCGGGACGAGCGCCGTACCAGCCCAATGCGTCGATCAAGCGTTGGGTCAGATAACGAGCCTTATGGCTGTCGAGCAAGCGCAGCAGGCAGACTTCGGGCGTCAATCGCATCTGTTCGGGGGTAACGTCCGGATCAGCCTCTCTTGCCAGGCGGTCAATGATGGGCGTTTCTTCATCACCCAGAACCAGGCTGATTTCGTTATCGATCTTCGAACGATCGTCGGCAGACAAAAGGCGGCTGATATCAAGGCCCTGTTCCAGACCCAGCCGGTGGTTCGCGCTTCTTTCTTCCAGCTCGCGAATCAATGGGGCAAGAGTTGTGGCATCTTGATGCTCAGGCACTGTAAGCCCGTAGTACTTCAAGATATGCGTGAGGCACAGCAGGCGATCTGGACGAACCTCTGCGCCGATGCTCTGAACCACTTCGGCGATATGCGCACTTCCTTTGTCGAACTCTAGAGCCAGCGGCGAAAAGGGCTTTGGGGTCAGATAAGTGTTGTCTGTATGGATGCCTGAGGTGGGTATTTTGCGCAGTTGCGACAGTAAGGAATCGTATTCCGCCAGTTGCCCGGCGTGATGCTGTGCTGAAGTTGAAGTCGGTAATTGCATGACGGGTTCCGCTCTCGAATGGAAAGAGCGCCAGCTTCAACACTTCAAGCCGCTTCGAGGCGGTATATATATCTTGGCCTCCCTAAATATCCCGGCTTGCCGGGAATGAGATCAGCCCCTAGTCTAGCTGTAGCGATTACGTCCGGAAGACGATCAAGTAGTGCTTATGCAAGGGACCTCATGAATCAAACGCGGACACTCGGAACGCCACGGTTGTTGGGCATTGTCTGGCCATTTATCGCCGTTGTGGTGTTTCAAGCCTTGTTGGGTGGCGTTAGCCTTTATGTGCTGTCGGCGGTTCGCGGCTATGTCGCCGGTGAAAGCCTGTGGTCCAAAGGCCAAAAAGACGCCATCTATTACCTCAATCTGTACGCCGACAGTCGTGACGCCTCGATTTTCCGCAAATACCAGAATGCGATTTCCGTGCCCCAGGGTGGTCACGAGTTGCGGGTAGCGCTGGATCATCAACCGCCGAATATCGAAGCGGCGCGCCTGGCGATTCTCAAAGGTGGCAACCACCCGGATGACGTTTCCAGTCTGATCTGGCTGTATCTCAATTTCCGCCACTTCAGTTACCTCGAAAAGGCCATCGATCTCTGGACGGTGGGTGATGCGTACCTGGTCAAGCTGGATGACGTTGCGCAGGATATGCATCAGCACATCTCCACCAGCCCGGCGTCCGATGACGATATCAAGCGCTGGAAGGCGCAGATTTTTGCGATCAACGATGAGGTGACACCCGCAGCAAAAGCCTTCAGTGACGCATTGGGAGAGGGGTCGCGAGTCATTCTGCGCCTGTTGCTGGTGACCAACCTCGCCACCGCGCTGGGCTTGATCGCGTTGGCCTTGATGCGCACCCACAAACTGCTCAAGCAACGCCACGCCTTCGCTGACGCTCTGCAACTGGAGAAGGACCGGGCGCAGATCACCCTGCAATCGATCGGCGACGGGGTGATTACCACCGACGTCGAAGGCGCCATTGCCTACATGAACCCGGCCGCCGAAGCCTTGACTCACTGGAAGGCCGAGCAGGCGACCGGATTGCCGCTGGCGGCCTTGTTCAATCTGCTGGACGAGAATGCCCAGACCGACGGTTTCACGTTGATCGAGCGCATTCTCAGTGGTCATCTCAGCGGTGGCAGTGAACATTCCAAGTTGATTCAACGCCTCGATGGCAGCACGGTATCGGTCACGCTGGTCGGCGCGCCGATCCGCAATGCCGGCAAGGTCAGCGGCGCCGTACTGGTGCTGCACGACATGACGCAGGAACGGCAATACATCGCCAATCTGTCCTGGCAGGCCACCCACGATGCATTGACCGGGCTGGCCAACCGTCGCGAGTTCGAGTATCGCCTGGAGCAGGCCCTGCACACGCTGACCCGGCAGGCGGGGCGTCATGCCCTGATGTTTCTCGATCTGGATCAATTCAAGCTGGTCAACGATACCTGTGGCCATGCCGCCGGTGACGAATTGCTGCGGCATATCTGCGCGCTGCTGCAATCTGGATTGCGTGAGGGCGATACCCTCGCCCGGTTGGGGGGGGACGAGTTCGGCATCCTGCTGGAGAACTGTGGGCCGGACGCGGCGGAGAAAGTCGCCGAGAGCCTGCGTCAGACCGTGCAGAATCTGCACTTTGTCTGGAAGGGCCGGCCATTCGTGACAACCGTGAGCATCGGCCTGGTGCATGTCGCGCAGAATCCGACCACCCTTGAAGCGTCGCTGCGCGCTGCCGACATGGCCTGCTACATGGCCAAGGAAAAAGGTCGTAACCGGGTTCAGGTCTACCATCCCGATGATTCGGAGTTGTCCCTGCGCTTTGGCGAAATGGCCTGGGTACAGCGCCTGCACATGGCGCTGGAAGAAGATCGCTTCTGCCTGTATGCCCAGGAGATTGCGCCGCTTGGCCATACCGATGCAGGCAGCGGGCATATCGAAATCCTGTTGCGCTTGCACGACGAGGCGGGGCGCATGATTTTGCCCGACAGCTTTATTCCGGCGGCCGAGCGCTATGGCCTGATGAGCTCGCTTGATCGTTGGGTCGTACAAAACGTGTTCAAGATCATTGCCCAATGTCGCGCGGAAAAGCGCCACGGGCCACTGGCCATGTGTGCGATCAATCTGTCAGGCACAACCATCGGAGACGAGGCGTTTCTCGACTTCCTGCGTGAACAGTTCGTTACGTATTCGATACCGGCTGAAATGATTTGTTTTGAAATTACTGAAACCAGTGCTATTTCAAATCTTGGCAGCGCGATCAGATTCATCAATGAACTCAAGGGTTTAGGTTGCCTTTTTTCGCTGGACGATTTTTGCGCCGGAATGTCTTCATTCGCCTACCTGAAACATTTGCCTGTAGACTTCCTGAAGATCGACGGGAGTTTCGTAAAGGATATGCTGGACGACCCGATTAACCGCGCTATGGTCGAGGTGATCAATCACATCGGTCATGTCATGGGTAAGCGTACGATTGCCGAGTTTGTCGAGACGCCACTGATCGAGCAGGCATTGCTGGAGATCGGGGTGGATTACGCTCAAGGGTATGTCATTGAACGCCCGCAACTGTTTACCTGCGATAGTTTGCAAAGTCGTCCTGCCAGGCCTCAACCCTTGTTGTTCAGGGCGCCTGGCACGTTCCGTTGAAATCTCTTGCTGATCCTAACAATCACAATCAAAAGGAGCCCGACAGTGATCGACACATTCAACCGAACCGGACCACTCATGGAAGCTGCAAGTTATCCGGCCTGGGCCCAGCGCCTGATCCAGGATTGCAGCGAGAGCAAGCGCCGGGTTGTCGAACACGAACTGTATCAGCGCATGCGTGACAACAAGCTCAGTGCAAAGACCATGCGTCAGTACCTGATCGGTGGCTGGCCGGTGGTCGAACAGTTCGCGTTATACATGGCACAAAACCTGACCAAGACCCGCTTTGCCCGCCACCCGGGCGAAGACATGGCGCGTCGCTGGCTGATGCGCAACATTCGCGTCGAATTGAACCACGCCGATTACTGGGTGAACTGGAGCCGTGCTCACGGCGTCACTCTGGAAGATCTGCAGGCGCAACAGGTAGCCCCCGAACTACACGCCTTGAGCCATTGGTGCTGGCACACCAGTTCTGCGGACTCGCTGATTGTGGCCATCGCCGCGACCAACTACGCCATTGAAGGTGCGACCGGGGAGTGGTCCGCGCTGGTGTGTTCCAGTGGCGTATACGCAGCCTCTTTCCCCGAGGAAGAGCGCAAACGAGCGATGAAGTGGCTGAAGATGCACGCCCAGTATGACGATGCTCATCCGTGGGAAGCACTGGAAATCATCTGCTCCCTGGCGGGCATGAACCCGAGCAAATCCCTGCAGATGGAATTGCGTCAGGCCGTGTGCAAGAGCTACGACTACATGTTCCTGTTCCTGGAGCGTTGCATGCAGCTGGAACTTGCGGAAAAAACGCCGGCAGCACGTGAGCGACTGGCGCTGGCCGAAAGCTGGTCCGAGTAACATGCAATAAAACTGTGGGGGCGAGCCTGCTCGCGAAAGCGGTTTATCAATCAACATTGATGTTGACTGGCATTCCACTTTCGCGAGCAGGCTCGCTCCCACATTGGTTATGCAGCCTTGCTGAAGACTCAACCCGCCATTGCCAACCGGTTACGCCCCTCGCGCTTGGCCACGTACAGCGCATTGTCAGCCCTTCGCAGCAGGCTCTCCACTGACTCACCAGGCAGCAGTGTCGAGCAGCCGAGGCTGACAGTCAGCCCGATCACCCGGCCATCGGCCTCATAGTCCTCAGCCTGCGCCGCCACCCGCAATCGTTCACCGATCATGGCCGCCGCCTCCCGGGAGGTGTTGGACAGCAGAATCAGGAACTCTTCGCCCCCGTAACGAAACACCATGTCCACGTTGCGCAACTGGCTTTTGATCGACGCGGCAACGGCTTTTAGCACCTCGTCACCGGCGCTGTGACCGTGGGTGTCATTGATTCGCTTGAAGTGATCGATGTCCAGCATCAGCAGGGATAACGGCTGCAGGTGGCGCCGAGACAGCTCGATTTCCCGCTGCAGCGTCTGGTCCATGGCGATACGGTTGCCGGTGTCAGTCAGCGGATCACGCAGTGCACTCTGGGTGGCGGCACGGTAAAGCAGGCTGTTGCGCATCGGATACAAGAGCGAGGCCAGCAGTGATTCGAGGTTGCCTTGTTCTTGCTCGGTGAAGCGCTGATTGCGGCGAAACACCAGTTCACCCAGGTGCTCGCCTTCATGGCTGAGGTTGTAACTGATGGAGTGGTGGCCACGCTGACCAAACTCCAGGCGCAAGTCGCTGCTCTTGTGCTGGTAGCTCAAGGCATCGAGTGGAACGAGTCGCTGAATTTCGCGGAAGAACAGCCCGAGAATGCGTTGTGGCTCAAGACTGGTTTGCAGCTGCAGGCTCAGTTGCTGGCGCAGTTGCGCAAGACTGAGTGGCCTTTCCAGGGACGCTTGCTGCTGACCAAAGCCCAGGCGTTGCAATTTGGCGCTATCAAAGTCAATTGCGTTGGTCTGGGAAGGTGATTTCATATGGCGTTCGCCCCTGAGCAGTAAGGCTGTCTTACAAGCTGGGTGAGAGCGGCTTTGGGCTGCACGTCATACTGGTCCGTCAGTCCCGTAGGACATTTCGTACAAGTCTAATCTGCTTTATCGCGGTTTAGTAACCTGTCGACTTAACCGCCGTTTGCCTGCTTTCACATTGCCTGTTTGAGCAAAGGTAGAGCGAAAGTCATGCCAGAGAGTTCGATTTATTAAAAATATTTCGAAATCAATAGGTTGGCGATAGCGGAAATGGTGGGGAAGACTTGTGCGGCATTTGTTTGACTGAAAACCCGCCGAGCCTTGTGTGCCGCGACGGGAAGTCGGCGCGGCACAAAAGCGACGCACGGTATTATTGAGCGTTGAACGCCTGGCCGTTAATGCCTGTGCTGTCCGGCCCCATCAGGTACAGATAGACCGGCATGATCTCTTCGGGCGTCGGGTTGTTCAGCGGGTTTTCCCCTGGATACGCCTGGGCACGCATGCTGGTCCGAGTAGCACCCGGGTTGATGCTGTTGGAGCGCACAGGGGCTACGGTGTCGACTTCATCGGCCAGGGTTTGCATCAGGCCTTCGGTGGCGAACTTCGAGACGCCGTATGCCCCCCAATAGGCACGGCCTTTGCGGCCGACGCTGCTGGAAGTGAAGACCACCGAAGCATCCTGGGACAGCTTGAGCAGTGGCAGCAATGTGCTGGTCAGCATGAACATGGCGTTGACGTTGACTTGCATGACTCGCATGAAGTTTTCGCCGGAGAGCTGTTCGATCGGTGTGCGCGGGCCGATGATCGACGCGTTGTGCAACAAGCCGTCGAGGTGGCCGAATTCACTTTCGATCATCGCTGCCAGCTCATCGTATTGATGAGGCAGGGCGGTTTCCAGATTGAACGGGATGACTGCGGGTTGCGGATGGCCGGCTGCTTCGATTTCGTCGTAGACCTGAGTCAGATTGGCCTCGGTCTTGCCTAGCAGCAGCACGGTTGCGCCATGGGCGGCATAGGTTTTCGCGGCGGCGGCGCCAATGCCACGACCGGCGCCGGTGACCAGGATAACCCGATCCTTGAGCAAGTCAGGGCGAGCGGAATAATCGAACATAAAAACCTCAACAAATCAGAATAGGAGCGACCGTTGCGCGGTCATTGTGAGGGCGAGCTTGCTCCGGGCGGCGTTCCGACGATGGTCGTCAACGATTACGCGACAAGCCTGATATCCCCACGGCGTCCTCAGGTTTTTCGCGAGCAAGCTCGCGCCTACAAAAAATCGGGGCAGCTCAGCAGCTACAAAGGGCGCTATCGAGCACCTTGCGCAACTCCAGCGGATGATCGACCACCACGTCCGCGCCCCAGTGCCGCGGGTTATCGTCCGGGTGGATATAGCCGAAAGTCACCGCCGCCGTCCGGGTGCCTGCATCGCGGCCCGATTCGATATCGCGCAGATCATCGCCGACGAACAGCACGCTGGCCGGGTCGAGGTCGAGCATCTTGCAAGCGAGGATCAATGGCTCTGGATCCGGTTTACTGTTTTTCACGTGGTCGGGGCAGATCAGCAGGGCGGAACGCTCGGCCAGCCCGAGCTGCTGCATGATCGGCTCGGCAAAACGCAACGGCTTGTTGGTGACGACGCCCCAGATCAGGTTGGCCTTTTCGATGTCGGCCAGCAGTTCGTGCATGCCGTCGAACAATTTGCTATGAACGGCGCAACCCACCAGGTAGCGCTCGAGGAACTCCAGACGCAGTTCCTCGAATCCTGGCGACTCGGGGTCCATGGCGAAGGTCACGGCCACCATCGCCTTGGCGCCGCCCGAGATCTCGTCGCGGATGTGTTTGTCGTTCATCGGCGCCATGCCGCGGTCCGCTCGCATCGCCTGACAGATCGCAATGAAGTCTGGCGCGGTGTCGAGCAGGGTGCCGTCCATGTCGAAAAGAACTGCTCTGATTCGCATCGGCTTATTCCTCGCGCAGGGTCTGGATCATGTAGTTGACGTCTACGTCGGACGCCAGTTTGTAGTGCTTGGTCAGCGGGTTGTAGGTCAGGCCGATGATGTCTTTGACAGTCAGGCCGGCCATGCGGCTCCAGGCGCCAAGTTCGGAAGGGCGGATGAATTTCTTGAAGTCATGGGTGCCGCGCGGCAGCAGCTTCATGATGTATTCGGCACCGACGATGGCGAACAGGTACGCCTTGGGGTTGCGGTTGATGGTGGAGAAGAAAACCTGGCCGCCAGGCTTGACCATGCGGAAGCAGGCGCGGATCACCGAGGATGGATCCGGTACGTGTTCGAGCATTTCCAGGCAGGTGACTACGTCGAACTGTTCCGGCATTTCTTCGGCCAGGGCTTCGGCGGTGATTTGCCGGTATTCGACGTTCACGCCGGACTCCAGTTGATGCAACTGCGCGACCGCCAGTGGCGCTTCGCCCATGTCGATGCCCATCACCGTCGCGCCACGCTGGGCCATCGCTTCACTGAGGATGCCGCCGCCGCAACCGACGTCCAGGACTTTCTTGCCGGCCAGGTTGACGCGTTCGTCAATCCAGTTGACCCGCAGCGGGTTGATATCGTGCAGCGGCTTGAATTCGCTTTCGCGGTCCCACCAGCGATGGGCCAGGGCTTCGAATTTGGCGATTTCGGCGTAGTCGACGTTGTTCATGGTTTAAGTCCTCTGAAACTTGAAAAATCCTGTTGCCCCGAAGTGTGGTCCGGGGGGCTTACGATTCGTTGCGGCCACTGATGCGCTGGCCCCAGGCCTTGGCGGTGGCGATCAGCTGTTGTTCATCCAGGCGCGTCAGGCGTCGGTCGTCCAGCAGTGGCTTGCCGGCGACCCAAAGGTGTTTCACGCAGTCCCGGCCCGTCGCGTAGATAAGTTGCGAAACAGGGTCGTAGACCGGTTGTTGGGCCAGGCCGGAAAGGTCGAACGCCACGATGTCAGCGGCCTTGCCGACTTCCAGCGAACCGGTCTCGGCTTCGATTCCCAGGGCCCGGGCGCCGTTGAGCGTGGCCATGCGCAGGGCGCGATGGGCATCCAGCGCGGTGGCCGAGCCGGCGACAGCCTTGGCCAGCAGGGCGGCGGTGCGGGTTTCGCCGAGCAAGTCCAGGTCGTTGTTGCTGGCCGAGCCATCGGTGCCGACGGCGACATTCACTCCAGCCTGCCACAAGCGTTCCACCGGGCAGAAACCGCTGGCCAGTTTCAGGTTCGACTCCGGGCAATGAATGACGTTGGTGTTGCTTTCTACCAGCAGCGCCAGGTCTTCCTCGCTGATCTGGGTCATGTGAACGGCCTGGAAGCGAGGCCCGAGCAGGCCCAGTCGCGCGAGGCGAGCCAGTGGACGCTCGCCGCGCTGTTCGACCGACTGCTGTACTTCGAATGCGGTTTCATGCACGTGCATGTGAATCGAGGCGTCGAGTTCTTCGGTGATTACCCGGATTTTTTCCAGGGTTTCATCGCCCACGGTGTAGGGTGCATGGGGCCCAAAGGTGACTTTTATCCGGTCGTGGTGCTTGAGGTCGTTAAACAACTCGACGCCCTGACGAATGGCTTCGTCCGTTGTAATGGCGCCGGGGATGGGGAAATCAAGGATCGGGATCGCAATCTGTGCGCGAATGCCGCTGTTATGCACGCGTTCGCTGGCAACCTTCGGGAAGAAATACATGTCAGAGAAGCAGGTGATGCCACTTTTGATCTGCTCAGCGATGGCCAGGTCCGTGCCATCGCGGACAAAATCGTCGTCGACCCATTTGGCTTCGGCTGGCCAGATGTGGTTTTCCAGCCAGGTCATGAGCGGCAAATCATCGGCCAGACCGCGGAACAGGGTCATTGCCGCATGCCCGTGAGCGTTGATCAGCCCGGGGCTGAGCAAGATGTCCGGGAGTTCGCGCACTTCGCTTGCGTTAAGCTTCAGGGCAGCGGAACGTGGGCCGATAAATACGATGCGCCCGTCGCGAATGCCCAGGCCATGGTCCTTCAGGACAACACCAGCGGGTTCGACGGGTACCAGCCAGGTCGGCAGTAATAACAGGTCGAGCGCAACGGCAGTGTTCGGCATCGAGGGTCGGTTCCAGTGCTTTTGTAAAGGATGGCGAAGTATACCCGAGCGTCTTCGCGGGGGGATCGCTATAATCGGCGGCTTTTGTTCATGAGTGCGGGGTGAGGGATGCGCGATCGACTGTTGGCTGCGGAGAAAGTGAAGGCCATCGATTGGCGTGATGGCGCCCTTTATCTGCTGGATCAGCGTATTTTGCCGTTCGAGGAGATCTGGATCGCCTACACCACCGCAGCTGGCGTGGCCGAGGCCATTCGCTCGATGGTGGTGCGCGGTGCGCCGGCGATCGGGATCAGCGCTGCCTATGGCGTCGTGCTGGCGGCGCGTGCGCGATTTGCCGAGGGTGGTGACTGGCAGGCGGCGCTGGCCGAGGACTTTGCCCTGCTTGCCGATGCCCGTCCGACCGCGGTCAACCTCTTCTGGGCGCTGGGCCGTATGCAAGAGCGGCTCGATCGCCTGAAAAATCATGCCGATCCGCTGGCTGTCCTGGAAGCCGAGGCTATCGCCATTCATGAAAGTGATCGCGAAGCCAATCTCACCATGGCGCAGCTGGGTGTCGACCTTATCCGCAAGCATCAGGGCAACGCCCAGGCCATCCTCACCCACTGCAACACCGGCGCGCTGGCCACTGGCGGCTTCGGTACGGCGCTGGGAGTGATTCGCGGGGCCTTCATCGAGGGCATGGTTGAGCGTGTCTATGCCGGCGAAACCCGTCCATGGTTGCAGGGCTCGCGATTGACGGCGTGGGAATTGGCCAACGAAGGCATTCCCGTCACCCTCAATGCCGACTCGGCTGCGGCGCACATCATGAAGACCAAGGGCATTACCTGGGTGATCGTCGGCGCGGACCGGATCACTGCCAATGGCGACGTGGCGAACAAGATCGGCACCTATCAACTGGCGGTCAATGCCATGCACCACGGCGTGCGTTTCATGGTGGTGGCGCCGAGTTCGACCATCGACATGAGCCTGGCCAGTGGCGACGACATCCCGATTGAAGAACGTGATGGTCGCGAGTTGCTGGACGTCGGTGGGAAACGGGTCGGGGCGGATGTCGAGGCGTTCAACCCGGTGTTCGATGTGACGCCGGCGGATCTGATCGACGCCATCGTCACCGAAAAGGGCATCGTCGAAAGGCCGGATACCGCGAAAATGACCCAGTTGATGTGCCGTAAGCGTCTGCACTGATTTTTTCGGTGCCTGTTAAATCATCATCGCGGGCAAGCTCTCTCCCACAGGTCTTGTGAGCGCCACAGAACCCTGTGGGAGCGGGCTTGCCCGCTATGACGTCCTAAAAGGCGATGGATTAGCCTGATTCAGCCTGAAAAACTTCAATCAATAAGGCTCTAAGCTTCTCTGATCCCCTTCAAGCCTGTCACCGGTCAACTAACTATGCTCCATGCGCATCAGGGGGATAGGTGCGTGGCGGCTCTTGTGATAACATCCGGCGGTTTCCAAGGTTGCCCCAAGGGGTGGCCTTTACTGCGCAGATCCATGGCATAACTCGTTGATTTGTCGTAAGTCGGTGCATGGCACTCAGCCTGCATCGGCGAGCTTCGTTCGTCCCATATGGATGTGACGAAGTTTCACCAGAAAAAGGAATCAGGCTTCTCATGGGCGAACTGGCCAAAGAAATCCTCCCGGTCAATATCGAAGACGAGCTGAAGCAGTCCTACCTCGATTACGCGATGAGCGTGATTGTCGGGCGGGCACTGCCGGATGCGCGCGATGGCTTGAAGCCCGTGCACCGGCGCGTGCTGTTCGCGATGAGCGAGCTGGGCAACGACTTCAACAAGCCGTACAAGAAATCTGCCCGTGTCGTCGGTGACGTGATCGGTAAGTATCACCCGCACGGTGATACCGCGGTGTACGACACCATCGTTCGGATGGCGCAGCCATTCTCCCTGCGCTACCTGCTGGTAGACGGCCAGGGCAACTTCGGTTCGGTGGACGGCGACAACGCCGCGGCCATGCGATACACCGAAGTGCGCATGACCAAGCTGGCGCACGAGCTGCTGGCCGACCTGCATAAGGAAACCGTGGACTGGGTGCCGAACTACGACGGCACCGAAATGATCCCGGCGGTCATGCCGACCCGTATTCCCAACCTGCTGGTCAACGGCTCCAGCGGTATCGCCGTGGGCATGGCGACCAACATTCCGCCGCACAACCTCGGTGAAGTCATCGACGGTTGCCTGGCCCTCATCGACAACCCTGAGCTGACCGTCGATGAGTTGATGCAATACATTCCCGGTCCGGACTTCCCGACCGCCGCGATCATCAACGGTCGCGCCGGCATCATCGAAGCCTACCGCACCGGTCGCGGCCGCATTTACATGCGTGCGCGCTCGATCATCGAAGACATCGACAAGGTCGGTGGCCGTCAGCAGATCGTCATCACCGAGCTCCCTTACCAACTGAACAAGGCTCGTCTGATCGAGAAGATCGCCGAGCTGGTAAAAGAGAAGAAGCTCGAAGGCATCACCGAACTGCGCGACGAGTCCGACAAGGACGGTATGCGCGTCGTGATCGAACTGCGTCGCGGTGAAGTGCCCGAGGTCATTCTCAATAACCTCTACGCCCAGACCCAGCTGCAAGCAGTGTTCGGCATCAACATCGTCGCGCTGATCGACGGCCGCCCACGGATCCTGAACCTCAAGGACCTGCTGGAAGCCTTCGTGCGTCACCGTCGCGAAGTGGTTACCCGCCGTACCGTGTTCGAGCTGCGCAAGGCGCGCGAGCGTGGTCATATCCTTGAAGGCCAGGCGGTTGCACTTTCGAACATCGACCCGGTCATCGCCCTGATCAAGGCCTCGCCAACCCCGTCGGAAGCCAAGGAAGCGCTCGTCAGCACCCCTTGGGAATCCTCTGCCGTGGTCGCGATGGTCGAACGTGCCGGTGCCGATTCGTGCCGTCCGGAAAACCTCGATCCGCAATACGGTCTGCGCGACGGCAAGTACTTCCTGTCGCCAGAACAGGCGCAAGCCATTCTGGAACTGCGTCTGCACCGTCTGACCGGTCTGGAACACGAAAAACTGCTGGCTGAGTATCAAGAGATCCTCAACCAGATCGGCGAGCTGATCCGCATCCTCAACAGCGCCACGCGCCTGATGGAAGTGATCCGCGAAGAGCTGGAAGTGATCCGCGCCGAATACGGCGATGTGCGCCGCACCGAGATCCTGGATGCCCGTCTCGACCTGACCCTGGGTGACATGATCCCGGAAGAAGAGCGTGTCGTGACCATTTCCCACGGTGGCTATGCCAAGACCCAGCCGCTGGCTGCCTATCAGGCTCAGCGTCGTGGCGGTAAAGGCAAGTCGGCGACCGGCGTCAAGGATGAGGACTACATCGCTCATTTGCTGGTTGCCAACAGTCACACCACGCTGTTGCTGTTCTCCAGCAAGGGCAAGGTGTACTGGCTCAAGACCTACGAAATCCCCGAGGCGTCCCGTGCGGCCCGTGGTCGTCCGCTGGTCAACCTGCTGCCGCTGGATGACGGTGAATACATCACCACCATGCTGCCGGTCGAGGAATACACCGAAGGTCACTACATCTTCATGGCGACCGCCAATGGCACCGTGAAGAAGACCCCGCTGGAATCCTTCAGCCGTCAACGCAGCGTTGGTTTGATCGCGCTGGAGCTGGATGAAGGCGACGTACTGATTTCCGCCGCCATTACTGATGGCGAGCGCGAAGTCATGCTGTTCTCCGATGGCGGCAAGGTGACTCGCTTCAAGGAATCCGACGTTCGTGCCATGGGCCGTACCGCCCGCGGTGTGCGCGGCATGCGCCTGCCGGAAGGCCAGAAACTGATTTCCATGCTGATCCCTGAAGAAGGCAGCCAGATCCTCACCGCTTCCGAGCGTGGCTTCGGCAAGCGTACGGCAATCACCGAGTTCCCTGAGTACAAGCGTGGCGGTCAGGGCGTTATTGCCATGGTCAGCAACGAGCGTAACGGCCGTCTGGTCGGTGCGGTTCAGGTGCTCGATGGCGAGGAGATCATGCTGATTTCCGACCAGGGCACCCTGGTACGTACCCGTGTCGACGAAGTGTCCAGCCTGGGTCGTAACACCCAGGGCGTGACCCTGATCAAACTGGCCAAGGATGAAACCCTGGTCGGCCTGGAGCGGGTTCAGGAGCCGTCGGAAGTCGAAGGTGAAGAGTTCGAGGATGAAGAGGGTGTCGAGCTGGAAGCGGGCGTGATCGGCGCCGAACCGGACGATACGGTCGACAACCTGCAGGCTGACGCCGCAGACGAAGAAGAGTCGCAAGACTAACCAAATCGTAGCAGGGCAGAGTGTTTGCTCTGTCCGCTACCGTGATTGCATAGCGAGAGTGGATGTGAGCAAACGAGCCTATAACTTCTGCGCAGGTCCTGCTGCGCTTCCTGAAGCTGTCCTGTTGCGTGCCCAGTCCGAGTTGCTCGACTGGCACGGCAAGGGTCTGTCGGTCATGGAGATGAGCCATCGCAGTGATGAGTTCGTGTCCATTGCCACCAAGGCCGAGCAGGATCTGCGTGATCTGCTGAATATCCCCTCGAACTATAAAGTGCTGTTTCTGCAAGGTGGCGCCAGCCAGCAATTTGCTCAGATTCCTCTGAACCTGTTGCCGGAAAGCGGTACTGCCGACTATATCGATACCGGTATCTGGTCGCAGAAAGCCATCGAAGAAGCTTCGCGCTACGGCCATGTCAATGTTGCCGCTACCGCCAAGCCTTACGACTATTTCGCTATTCCCGGTCAGAACGAGTGGAAGCTGTCCAAGGACGCGGCCTACGTTCACTACGCGCCGAACGAAACCATCGGTGGCCTGGAATTCCAGTGGATTCCGGAAACCGGTGATGTTCCGCTGGTGGCCGACATGTCCTCGGACATTCTTTCGCGTCCGGTGGATGTCTCGCGCTTCGGCATGATCTACGCCGGTGCCCAGAAAAACATCGGCCCGAGCGGCATCGTGGTCAACATCGTTCGCGAAGACCTGCTGGGTCACGCCCGTTCCATCTGCCCGACCATGCTCAACTACAAGGTTGCGGCCGATAACGGCTCTATGTACAACACCCCGCCGACCCTGGCCTGGTACCTCTCCGGCCTGGTGTTCGAGTGGCTCAAAGAGCAGGGTGGTGTCGAAGCCATCGGCAAGCTCAACGAAGTGAAGCAGCGCACGCTGTACGACTTCATCGACGCCAGCGGCCTGTACAGCAACCCGATCAACAAGTCGGACCGTTCCTGGATGAACGTGCCTTTCCGTCTGGCGGACGACCGTCTGGACAAACCGTTCCTGGCCGGTGCCGACGAACGTGGTCTGTTGAACCTCAAGGGGCACCGTTCCGTGGGCGGCATGCGCGCCTCCATCTATAACGCCGTCGATATCAACGCCATCCATGCGCTGGTTTCGTACATGGCAGAGTTCGAGAAGGAACACGGCTAATGTCTGAGCAAGAACTCAAGGCACTGCGCCTGCGCATTGATGCCCTGGACGAAAAAGTCCTGGAGTTGATCAGTGAGCGTGCGCGCTGCGCCCAGGAAGTCGCGCGAGTAAAGATGGCCTCGCTGGCCGAAGGCGAAGTGCCGGTGTTCTATCGTCCTGAGCGCGAAGCTCAGGTGCTCAAGCGTGTCATGGAGCGTAACCAGGGGCCGCTGGGCAACGAAGAGATGGCGCGTTTGTTCCGCGAAATCATGTCGTCGTGCCTGGCGCTCGAGCAGCCGCTGAAAGTGGCTTACCTCGGCCCTGAAGGTACCTTCACCCAAGCCGCTGCCATGAAGCACTTCGGCCATGCCGTGATCAGCAAGCCGATGGCGGCGATCGACGAGGTGTTCCGTGAAGTGGCGGCCGGTGCGGTGAACTTTGGTGTGGTCCCGGTGGAGAATTCCACCGAAGGCGCGGTCAACCACACGCTGGACAGCTTCCTGGAACACGACATGGTGATCTGCGGCGAAGTCGAGCTGCGCATCCACCATCACCTGTTGGTCGGTGAAAACACCAAGACCGACAGCATCAGTCGCATCTATTCCCACGCCCAGTCCCTGGCCCAGTGCCGCAAGTGGCTGGACGCCCATTACCCGAATGTCGAGCGCGTGGCGGTGTCCAGCAACGCCGAAGCGGCCAAGCGGGTCAAGGGTGAGTGGAATTCGGCGGCGATTGCCGGCGATATGGCGGCCGGCCTGTACGGGCTGACCCGACTGGCGGAGAAAATCGAGGATCGCCCGGATAACTCCACGCGTTTCCTGATGATCGGCAGCCAGGAAGTGCCACCGACCGGCGACGACAAGACCTCAATCATCGTCTCCATGAGCAACAAGCCGGGCGCGCTTCACGAGTTGCTGGTGCCTTTCCATGAAAACGGCATCGACCTGACGCGAATCGAGACGCGTCCGTCGCGCAGCGGTAAATGGACCTACGTGTTCTTCATCGACTTCGTCGGCCACCATCGCGACCCGCTGGTCAAGGGTGTGCTGGAAAAGATCAGTCAGGAAGCAGTGGCACTCAAAGTGCTGGGTTCCTACCCGAAAGCAGTTCTCTAAGGGCGGTAGCAAATGAGTGGCAATTTCCTAGCTCTGGCGCAGCCGGGCGTGCAACAACTTTCGCCTTATGTTCCGGGCAAGCCTGTGGACGAATTGGCTCGCGAGCTGGATCTCGATCCGGCCAGCATCGTCAAGCTGGCAAGCAATGAAAATCCCCTGGGCGCCAGCCCCAAGGCGCTGGCGGCCATCCGCGATGCGCTGGCGGAACTGACCCGCTACCCGGACGGCAACGGTTTTGCGCTCAAAACCCTGCTGGCCGAGCAGTGCCGCGTCGAGCTGAATCAAGTGACGCTGGGCAACGGTTCCAACGACATTCTGGAGCTGGTGGCGCGCGCTTACCTGGCGCCGGGTCTGAACGCCGTATTCAGCGAGCACGCGTTTGCGGTCTATCCGATCGTGACCCAGGCGGTGGGTGCGCAGGCAAAAGTGATTCCGGCCAAAGACTGGGGGCATGACCTGCCGGCCATGTTGGCCGCGATCGACGCCAACACCCGCGTGGTGTTCATCGCCAACCCGAACAACCCGACCGGGACCTGGTTCGATACCGAGGCACTGGACGAATTCCTGCAGGACGTGCCGGAACATGTGCTGGTGGTGCTGGACGAGGCCTACATCGAGTACGCCGAAGGCAGCGATCTGCCGGACGGCCTGGATTTCCTCGCGGCTTACCCGAACCTGCTGGTTTCTCGTACGTTCTCCAAGGCCTATGGCCTGGCGGCGCTACGGGTTGGCTATGGCTTGTCCACTGCCGTGGTCGCCGACGTGCTGAACCGCGTGCGCCAGCCGTTCAACGTCAATAGCCTGGCCCTGGCTGCCGCTTGCGCCGCCCTGCAAGACGCCGAGTACCTGGCCGAAAGTCGTCGCCTGAATGAAACCGGCATGCAGCAACTGGAAGCGGGTTTCCGCGACCTGGGGCTGAGCTGGATTCCCTCCAAGGGCAACTTCATTTGTGTCGATCTCGGTCAGGTGGCGGCTCCGGTTTTCCAGGGTTTGCTGCGTGAGGGTGTGATCGTGCGTCCGGTAGCCAACTACGGCATGCCGAATCACCTCCGTATCACCATCGGTTTACCGGCGGAAAACAGCCGCTTCCTCGAGGCGCTGGCCAAGGTTCTGGCCCGTGGGTGATGTCACTGCACTGCAATCTGCTGAACCTATGATCGGGCGCCTGGTGGTGGTCGGTCTGGGCCTGATCGGCGGTTCGTTTGCCAAGGGTTTGCGCGAGAGTGGTCTGTGCCGCGAAGTGGTCGGGGTTGATCTCGATCCGCAGTCGCGCAAACTCGCGGTTGAACTGGGTGTGGTGGATCGTTGCGAAGACGACCTCGCGCTGGCTTGCCAGGGGGCGGACGTTATCCAGTTGGCGGTGCCGATCCTCGCCATGGAAAAACTGCTCGCTCGAATGGCGGGCATGGATCTGGGCGCGGCGATCCTGACCGACGTCGGCAGTGCCAAGGGTAATGTGGTGCGTGCTGCTACTGAAGCTTTTGGTGGCATGCCGCCGCGCTTCGTCCCGGGGCATCCGATTGCCGGTTCCGAGCAGAGCGGAGTGGAAGCCTCCAATGCCGAGCTGTTTCGACGCCATAAGGTCATTCTGACGCCGCTGGATCAGACCGATCCGGCCGCATTGGCGGTGGTCGACCGTTTGTGGCGGGAATTGGGTGCCGATGTCGAGCACATGCAGGTCGAGCGTCACGACGAAGTGTTGGCGGCGACCAGTCATCTGCCGCACTTGCTGGCGTTCGGTTTGGTCGACTCGTTGGCCAAGCGCAATGAAAACCTTGAGATCTTCCGTTACGCTGCGGGCGGTTTCCGCGATTTCACAAGAATCGCCGGAAGCGACCCGGTCATGTGGCACGACATCTTCCTCGCCAACCGCGAAGCTGTCCTGCGCACACTCGATACATTTCGCAGCGACCTCGACGCCTTGCGCGACGCGGTCGATGCAGGGGATGGGCACCAATTGTTGGGCGTTTTCACTCGCGCCCGGGTTGCCCGCGAGCATTTCAGTAAAATCCTGGCCCGTCGGGCCTATGTGGACGCTATGAATTCCAACGATCTGATTTTCCTGGCTCAACCTGGTGGCCGCCTGTCCGGTCGGATTCGCGTACCAGGCGACAAATCGATTTCCCACCGTTCGATCATGCTGGGCTCCCTGGCCGAAGGCGTGACCGAAGTGGAAGGTTTCCTCGAGGGCGAAGACGCCCTGGCGACCCTTCAGGCATTCCGTGACATGGGTGTCGTGATTGAAGGCCCGCACCACGGTCGCGTGACCATTCACGGCGTCGGCCTGCATGGTCTGAAGCCGGCGCCGGGCCCGATCTATCTGGGCAACTCCGGTACTTCGATGCGCCTGCTGTCCGGCCTGCTGGCCGCGCAGGACTTCGACAGTACCCTGACCGGCGACGCATCGCTGTCCAAGCGTCCGATGAATCGCGTGGCCAACCCGCTGCGTGAAATGGGCGCCGTGATCGAGACGGCGGCTGACGGTCGCCCTCCGATGACCATTCGCGGTGGTCACAAGCTCAAGGGCCTGACTTACACCATGCCGATGGCCAGTGCCCAGGTTAAGTCTTGCCTGCTGCTGGCGGGTCTGTACGCCGAAGGCAAGACCACCGTGACCGAGCCCGCGCCGACCCGTGACCATACCGAGCGCATGCTGCGTGGTTTCGGCTATCCGGTTACCGTTAACGGCGCGACTGCTTCGGTAGAGTCCGGCAACAAGCTGACCGCCACCCATATCGAAGTACCGGGTGATATCTCGTCGTCGGCGTTTTTCCTGGTGGCGGCGTCGATCGCCGAAGGCTCCGAGCTGGTGCTCGAGCATGTCGGCATCAACCCGACCCGTACCGGCGTGATCGACATCCTGCGCCTGATGGGTGCGGACATCACCCTGGAAAACCAGCGTGAAGTGGGCGGCGAGCCGGTAGCTGACCTGCGCGTACGTGCAGCTAAACTCAAAGGTATCGAGATTCCGGAAGCGCTGGTTCCATTGGCGATCGACGAATTCCCGGTGTTGTTCGTGGCCGCGGCCTGTGCCGAAGGGCGCACTGTGCTGCGTGGCGCCGAAGAGTTGCGGGTCAAGGAATCGGATCGCATCCAGGTGATGGCCGATGGCTTGCTGGCGCTGGGCGTCAAGTGCGAACCGACCCCGGACGGCATCATCATCGATGGCGGCCAGATCGGCGGCGGCGAAGTGCACGGTCATGGCGATCACCGGATTGCCATGGCGTTCAGCGTTGCCTCGCTGCGTGCCAGTGCGCCAATCCGCATCCATGATTGCGCCAACGTCGCGACGTCGTTCCCCAACTTCCTCGCGCTGTGTGCGCAGGTCGGCATCCGCGTTGCCCAAGAGGCTCAGTCGTGAAGAGCATTGCACCGGTCATCACCATTGATGGGCCAAGCGGTTCCGGCAAAGGCACCGTCGCCGGGATTCTGGCCAAGCGCCTGGGCTGGAATCTGCTGGATTCCGGTGCGCTGTACCGTCTGCTCGCTTTTGCTGCGCACAACCACGGCGTCGACCTGACCAATGAAGAGCTGCTGAAAAAACTTGCCGCTCATCTGGATGTGCAATTCATTGCGGCGACCGACGGTCAGCTGCAGCGCATCATCCTGGAAGGTGATGAAGTCAGCGATGTGATCCGTACGGAAAGCGTCGGCTCCGGTGCTTCCCAAGTGGCTGCATTGCCTGCGGTACGCGAGGCGCTGCTGCAGCGCCAGCGTGCATTCCAGGAGGCGCCGGGTCTGGTGGCCGATGGTCGCGACATGGGCACGGTGGTTTTTCCCGATGCGCCGCTGAAAATTTTTCTCACTGCCAGTGCCGAGGAGCGTGCGCGCCGTCGATACTTGCAGTTGAAGGGCAAAGTCGATGGTGTTAGTCTGTCGAGTCTGCTAGATGAGATACGTGCACGCGATGAGCGTGACACCCAGCGAGCGGTAGCCCCGCTCAAGCCGGCGGCTGACGCCATACAGCTGGATTCCACGGAATTATCCATCGACCAGGTGCTGGAACGCATCATGAGCGAGATCGCCATTCGCGATATCGCCGGGTGACCAAGAAGGCTGCGGGGGACCAGTCATAGTCCTGCGGCGCTTCTTTTAAATGAAACTAACCCACATCGTCTGGGGTGTGGAGATGGGCGTATTCTTCGCCCTCATCAACAGGAATTAAAATGAGCGAAAGCTTTGCGGAACTCTTTGAAGAAAGCCTAAAAACCCTGAACCTTCAGGCAGGCTCCATCATCACCGGTGTTATCGTTGATATCGATTACCAGGCTCGCTGGGTAACCGTTCACGCTGGCCTGAAGTCTGAAGCACTCATCCCGCTTGAGCAGTTCTACAACGACGCTGGCGAGCTGAACATCAACGTCGGTGACGAAGTTCACGTTGCTCTGGACTCGGTTGAAGACGGCTTTGGTGAAACCAAGCTGTCCCGTGAAAAAGCCAAGCGCGCTGAATGCTGGATTGTTCTGGAAGCTGCCTTCGCAGCCGAAGAAGTGGTCAAGGGCGTTATCAACGGTAAGGTTAAAGGCGGCTTCACTGTCGACGTTAACGGCATCCGTGCGTTCCTGCCAGGTTCTCTGGTTGACGTCCGTCCAGTGCGCGACACCACGCACCTGGAAGGCAAAGAGCTGGAATTCAAGGTCATCAAGCTGGACCAGAAGCGCAACAACGTTGTCGTTTCCCGTCGTAGCGTCCTGGAAGCCGAGAACTCCGCCGAGCGTGAAGCTCTGCTGGAATCCCTGCAGGAAGGCCAGCAAGTCAAAGGTATCGTCAAGAACCTCACCGATTACGGCGCATTCGTCGATCTGGGTGGCGTCGATGGCCTGCTGCACATCACCGACATGGCTTGGAAGCGTATCAAGCATCCTTCCGAAATCGTCAACGTTGGCGACGAGATCGATGTCAAGGTTCTGAAGTACGATCGCGAGCGCAATCGTGTTTCCCTGGGCCTCAAGCAACTGGGTGAAGATCCATGGGTTGCTATCAAAGCCCGTTACCCAGAAAGCACTCGCGTTACCGCTCGTGTAACCAACCTGACTGACTACGGCTGCTTCGCTGAGCTGGAAGAAGGCGTTGAAGGTCTGGTACACGTTTCGGAAATGGACTGGACCAACAAGAACATCCACCCTTCGAAAGTCGTACAAGTTGGCGACGAAGTGGAAGTTATGGTTCTGGATATCGACGAAGAGCGTCGTCGTATCTCCCTGGGCATCAAGCAGTGCAAATCCAACCCATGGGAAGATTTCTCTGGCCAGTTCAACAAGGGCGATAAAATCTCCGGCACCATCAAGTCGATCACCGATTTCGGTATCTTCATTGGTCTGGACGGCGGCATCGACGGTCTGGTTCACCTGTCCGACATCTCCTGGAACGAAGTGGGCGAAGAAGCCGTACGCCGCTTCAAGAAGGGCGACGAGCTGGACACCGTTATCCTGTCGGTTGACCCAGAGCGCGAGCGCATCTCCCTGGGTATCAAGCAGCTGGAAAGCGATCCGTTCTCCGAGTACGTTCAAGAGAACGACAAGGGCGCAATCGTTAAGGGCATCGTGAAAGAAGTTGACGCTAAAGGCGCCATCATCACTCTGGCCGACGATATCGAAGCGACTCTGAAAGCCTCCGAAATCAGCCGTGACCGCGTTGAAGACGCGCGCAACGTTCTGAAAGAAGGCGAAGAAGTAGAAGCCAAGATCATCAGCGTTGATCGTAAGAGCCGCGTAATCCAGCTCTCGATCAAGTCGAAAGACGTTGAAGACGAGAAAGAAGCAATCCAGAGCCTGCGCGACAAGCCAGTAGCTACGGATGCTCCGGTAGCCACCACTCTGGGTGACCTGCTGCGTGCTGCACAAGCGGAAAAACAGAACTAAGTTCTGACTTTCTGTAAAAAAAAGGGCGACTTCGGTCGCCCTTTTTTTGTGTCCGGAATTTACCAGGGGGCATGGCGGCATTGGTGTGGGGAAACCAATATCGCTAACAGTTGTCTCTTTCTTTAACAGGATCAATCGTTTATTTGCAGCTAGTCTTAGCCTGAGTCGAACGATGGTCAGGCGAATGCCTGGCGTAAGGACGTGAATGAACAAGCTCATTGTCGCAATAGCAGTTCTGACATTGGCGGGCTGTACCACCAATGCCAAGACTCACGCGGTGCGCGGAGTCAGTGGTATTGAGATTGACTGTTCGGGATTGGGCTCTGGATGGGAGAAGTGTCAGAAGCGAGCGGCCAAGGAGTGTAAGGGGGCTGGTTACAAGGTCGTGGTCAGGTCCGATGATGTAAAGGAAGAGGATGAGTTTCCCTTTGGCTTCAATCCAGCAGGCTATTGGACGCGAACGATGCTGGTTATTTGCAGATGATCATGTGGGGTCAGGGGATGTCAAACTCGGGCTGTTCAAATTCTTCCGGGCGTGCTAAAACCTTTTGAGCGATTTTCCTAGCTGCTTGAAAAAGAAGGGAAAAATATGACGAAGTCGGAGTTGATCGAACGAATTGTCACCCATCAAGGGCTACTCTCATCAAAGGATGTGGAGCTGGCCATCAAGACCATGCTTGAGCAAATGTCCCAATGTCTGGCCACAGGCGATCGTATCGAGATCCGTGGGTTTGGCAGCTTCTCCCTGCACTACCGCGCACCGCGCGTAGGTCGCAATCCAAAAACCGGTCAGTCCGTCAGCCTTGACGGCAAGTTCGTTCCGCATTTCAAGCCGGGCAAGGAGCTGCGAGATCGGGTGAATGAGGATGAGGAGGAAGGGCTTTGATGGCCGGCGTTCATCAAGGAGCTACTCATGCGTAACTTCAAGCGGCTACTTCTTGGTGTCTTCATTCTTTTGCTGGTGCTGGTGGTCCTGGCATTTGTGCTCGAAAACCAGCAGTCGGTATCACTGCTGTTTCTCGGTTGGGCTGGGCCAGAGTTGCCGGTTTCTCTGATGATGGTTTTGGCGCTATTGGTCGGCATGGTAATCGGGCCGCTGCTAAGCTGGTTTCTGGGACGATCGTTCAGAGCTTCGCGCAAGCGGCTTGTGTGATCACAACGGGCAGGTGATATTTGTCGATTTTGCGCCACTGCTTGTCTATATCCATTAGTAAACCGGTCATTAAGCTGTAAAATGCTGCTCTTGCTCGATAGTGGCAAAATTCCATATCGATCGAAATAGCTCTGGCAGATTTTTGCATTCATGGATTAGACAGTGCTCGGTAGGCCGGCCCTGTCAGTAACTTAAGGGTGTGGTCTCGCGTGAAAATTCTAGTAACCGGCGGTGCCGGGTTTATCGGCTCGGCAGTTATCCGTCATATTATTTCCAATACCACTGACTCAGTCGTCAACGTTGATAAGTTGACTTATGCCGGTAATCTTGAGTCATTGGCTGATGTCAGCCTGAACTCACGCTACGTTTTCGAGCGTGTCGACATCTGTGACCGTGATCAGATCGATCGCGTGCTGCGTGAGCATCAACCGGATGCCATCATGCATCTGGCAGCAGAGTCCCATGTGGATCGCTCGATATCCGGGCCGTCTGAATTTATCCAGACCAACATCATCGGCACCTACACCCTGTTGGAGGCGGCGCGCCAGTACTGGGCCTCGCTGGATGAAGTGCGCAAGGCCAATTTCCGCTTCCATCATATTTCGACTGACGAGGTTTACGGAGACCTTGAAGGTCCGGAAGACCTTTTCACCGAAACAACCCCGTATCAGCCAAGCTCACCTTACTCGGCCAGCAAGGCTAGTTCAGATCACCTGGTTCGCGCCTGGGCCCGTACGTACGGCCTGCCGACGCTGGTCACAAACTGCTCGAACAACTACGGTCCATGCCACTTCCCTGAGAAATTGATACCACTGATCATTCTCAATGCATTGGAAGGCAAGCCATTACCGGTATACGGCAAAGGCAATCAGGTTCGTGACTGGCTCTACGTCGAAGACCATGCCCGCGCACTGTACAAAGTCGTGACTGAAGGCGTTGTCGGTGAGACGTACAACATCGGTGGCCACAACGAAAAGCAAAACATCGAAGTAGTGCACACCTTGTGCGCACTGCTCGACGAACTGCGTCCCGATTCTGCTCACCGTCCACATGCCAGCTTGATCACCTACGTCCAGGATCGCCCGGGCCACGATCAGCGCTACGCAATCGATGCGAGCAAAATTCAGCGCGAATTGGGTTGGGTGCCTGAAGAAACTTTCGAAACCGGTATTCGCAAGACTGTCGAGTGGTACCTGAACAACACTGATTGGGTAGCCCACGTGAAGAGCGGCAGCTACCAACAGTGGATCGACAAGAACTACACGGATCGCTCGAACAAAGCATGAAAATCCTCTTGCTGGGAAAAAACGGCCAGGTGGGCTGGGAGTTGCAACGCTCCTTGGCACCGCTTGGCGAGTTGATTGCCCTGGATCGTCATACGGTCGATGGTTTGTGTGGTGACCTGTCGGATCTCGACGCGTTGCGCGCCACGATCCGCCTGATCAAACCCGATGTCATCGTCAATGCTGCGGCCTACACGGCTGTTGATAAAGCTGAATCCGAGACCGAACTGGCCGACCGTGTAAACCGTCAGGCAAGCCAACTGATCGCCGAAGAGGCCTTGGATCTGGGTGCCTGGCTGATTCATTACTCCACTGATTACGTCTTCAGTGGCCAGGGTTCTGCCCCGTGGCAAGAGTCAGATGCAGTCGCCCCGGTGAATCAATACGGCGCCAGTAAGCTGGCCGGCGAACAGGCAATTACCGCGTCGGGATGCAAGCATCTGATCTTCCGCACCAGCTGGGTCTATGGCGCTCGAGGCAACAACTTCGCCAAAACCATGTTGCGTTTGGCCAAGGAACGCGAAACATTGAGCGTTATAGCCGACCAGATCGGAGCCCCGACCGGCGCAGACCTGATTGCCGACGTGACCGCGTTGGTCGTTCAGCAAGTTCTGCAACGTCCCCAGCTTTCTGGCTTGTATCACTTGGCGGCCAGTGGTGAAGTGTCCTGGCACGGCTATGCTAGCCACGTGATCGGTTTCGCCCAAGCCAATGGCGAGCAGCTCGCCGTAACGGCGGTCAATCCGATTGAAACGACGGCTTATCCAACACCGGCGCGCCGGCCTTTGAATTCGCGTTTGAATACTCAGAAGCTGCGTGACAATTTTTCTCTACACTTGCCGGATTGGCAAAGTGGCGTAACCCGAATGCTTAGGGAAGTTCTCAATAAATGACCACGACAAATCGTAAAGGCATCATTCTCGCCGGCGGCTCAGGTACACGCCTGCATCCGTTGACCCTTGGCGTGTCAAAACAGATGCTGCCGATCTACGACAAACCGATGATCTTCTATCCGCTATCGGTGTTGATGCTCGCGGGCATGCGTGAAATTCTGATCATCTCTACCCCGGAAGATTTGCCTTGCTTCCGTAAGCTGCTCGGTGACGGAAGCCTGTACGGCATCAAGCTGACTTACGCCGAACAGCCTAGCCCTGACGGCCTGGCGCAAGCGTTCATCATCGGTGAAGAGTTCATTGGCAAGGATCCTTGCTGTCTGATCCTGGGCGACAACATTTTCTACGGCCAGCACTTCTCGGACAACCTGCGCTCCGCCAGCTCCCAACAGCATGGCGCTACGGTGTTCGGTTATCACGTGTCTGACCCCGAGCGTTTCGGTGTGGTTGAGTTCGATGCCTCCGGTCGCGCCCTGAGCATCGAAGAAAAGCCGCTGAAACCCAAATCCAGCTATGCGGTCACCGGCTTGTACTTCTACGACAACCAGGTTGTCCAGATCGCCAAGAACATCAAGCCATCGGAGCGAGGCGAGCTGGAAATCACCGACGTTAACCGCGCCTACCTCGAGCAGAACACCCTCAATGTAGAAATGCTCGGACGCGGTTTTGCCTGGCTGGACACGGGGACTCACGACTCGTTGCTCGAGGCCAGTCACTTCGTGCACACCATCGAGCAGCGTCAAGGCTTGAAAGTGGCCTGCCTGGAGGAGATCGCCTACAACAACGGTTGGATCACCGCTGAACAGTTGGGCGCTCAGGCCGATAAGCTGAAGAAGACTGGCTATGGTCAGTACCTGCAAAAACTGCTGGATTTGGATTCCCTCTGAGTCGAGGGGTTTACTTTCAAACCTAGCGTTTAATCCGTGCAAGCAGGAATAGCATGCCAGTAAAACATCCCAAGGTTGCAGTTTTGCTGGCTGCGTACAACGGAATGCAGTGGATTGAGGAGCAACTGGTCTCGATCCTCGGCCAGTTATCGGTCGACGTTACCCTGCACATTAGCATCGACCCCTCCACTGATGGCACCGAGGCGTGGTGTAGAGCTTACGCGGCTGAGCATCCAGCAGTTGTAGTGCTGCCAGATGCCAATCGCTTCGGCGGAGCATCGCGCAATTTTTTTCGGTTGATCCGGGACGTTGAGTTCGATGGCTACGACTTCGTCGCCTTTGCCGACCAGGACGACATCTGGTATCCCGACAAGCTGCACAGAGCAACCCAGGCGCTGCAGGCACGTGGAGTAGATGCCTACTCCAGTAACGTGACGGCGTTCTGGCCAAGCGGTAGGACCCTGCTGCTGGACAAGGCGCAGCCTCAGGTCGCCTGGGATTTTTTGTTCGAGGCAGCGGGGCCTGGCTGCACCTATGTCTTTAGAAAAAGCCTGGTAGAAGCCTTGAAAGGCTCGATGCTCGCCAACTGGCAGCAACTGCAAGGTGTAACTTTGCATGACTGGTATTGCTACGCCTTTGCGCGTAGTCACGGTTACCGTTGGTATATCGACCCTGTACCCAGCATGGATTACCGGCAGCACGAGCGTAATCAGGTCGGTGCCAACACAGGCCTGAGTCCGTTGATCGCACGTTACAAAACCATTCATGACGGTTGGTGGTTCGGTCAGGTGCGCCTGATTGCAGATCTGGTAGGGCAGGGGGCGAAGCCCTTCGAAGGCGTCTTGCTGCGATTACGGCGAACGGAACTGATGAAGCTGTCCTTCAGTGCCTGGCAATGCAGGCGCCGGGTACGGGACAAGGTTTTTTTCTTTTTTATCTGTTGGGCTACCGCGTTGATAGGAAACAAAGCTCAATGACAGCCCCAAAGGTATTGGTCACGGGGGCAGGCGGTTTTGTGGGTGAGGCGCTGGTTTTCAGGATGTTGGTGGACAAGCAGTTCGCCCCGATCGCAGCCGCTCGCAGTCCCGCGCGGTGGCAGGGTTTATGCCAGGTTGTACCCTTTGATCTGAATGATCCTGAAGCCTTGTCTGAGTTGAAGGATGTAAGTGTGGTCGTCCACGCGGCGGCCAGAGTTCATGTGATGAACGAAACCGCTGCCGACGCCTTGGCCGAGTTTCGCAAGGTCAATGTGCAGGGCACTCTTCGGTTGGCAAAACACGCGGCTGAGTCGGGAGTCAAACGCTTCATCTTCATCAGTTCGATCAAGGTCAATGGCGAAAGCACCCTGCCAGGCAAGCCTTTCAAGGCTGACGATACTCCAGCCCCGGTGGACCCTTATGGCGTGTCCAAGCACGAGGCTGAACAAGCCCTGAGGCAACTTGCTCGCGAAACCGGAATGGAAGTGGTGATTATTCGCCCACCATTGATCTATGGGCCGGGGGTTAAAGCCAATTTTCTGAGTATGCTGCGCTGGCTCAACAAAGGTATTCCGTTACCGTTGGGAGCAGTCCGGAATCAGCGTAGCCTTGTAGCGATCGGAAACCTGGTGGACCTTATAATCACCTGCATCGATCATCCTGGCGCAGCGAACCAGACCTTTCTGGTCAGTGATGGCCAGGACTTGTCCACAACTCAAATGCTACGTCGGCTGGGCAATGCGCTTGGGAAGAAGGCCTGGCTCCTGCCATTGCCAGGGTGGTTGCTGGTAGTAGGGGCTTCGCTTTTGAGAAAGCAATCCGTTGCTCAACGGATCTGCGGGTCTTTGCAGGTCGACATCAGCAAAAATCGTGAATTATTGGGGTGGACGCCACCCATCAACATGGATGAAGCCATGCGCCAAACCGCAGGTCACTATCTGGACGCACAGACGAAATGACTTTTTTGTGGCTGCTACTTGCAGTATTCGTTGTTTCCTGGGGGCTGACGCTTATTTTACGTCGTTATGCGTTGGCCAGGAGCTTGATGGATATACCAAATGAGCGCAGTTCTCACTCCGTGCCTACTCCTCGGGGTGGTGGTGTAGCTATTGTTGTCTCCTTTCTGTTGGCGCTTCTGATCCTTCGCGGTCTTGACCTGATGAGCCAGGCGACGCTCTTTGGTTTGCTGGGAAGCGGCTTGTTGGTCGCGCTTATCGGTTTTTCCGATGATCATGGGCATATTGCTGCAAGGTGGCGCCTGTTAGGCCATTTTGCTGCCGCGATATGGGCATTATATTGGCTGGGAGGCTCTCCTTCCGTCACGCTCTTTGGCGCTACCCTCGATCCAGGGTGGATTGGGAATATTTTGTTTGTGCTGTATTTGGTCTGGATGCTGAATCTGTACAACTTCATGGATGGCATTGACGGCTTGGCCAGTGCTGAAGCGATCAGTGTCTGCCTCGGAATGTTGCTGGTCTATTGGTTTGGCGCAAACCTCGAACTGGCGTGGGGGCCTCTGGCTCTGGTGGCAGCAGTCGCGGGTTTTCTCTGTTGGAACTATCCGCCGGCGAAAATTTTCATGGGAGACGCAGGCAGTGGTTTTTTGGGGGTTGTATTGGCAGGGATGTCCATTGAGGCCGCCTCCAGGTCGCCCGAGTTGCTCTGGTGCTGGTTGATCATGCTTGGCGTTTTCATTGTTGATGCGACGTGGACCCTGATGCGCAGGCTTTTGCGAGGTGAAAAAGTATATGAAGCTCACCGCAGTCATGGTTATCAATATGCCTCTCGCAAGCACCGTAGCCATAAAGCAGTAGTGTTGGCATCTATCATTATTAATTTGGTGTGGCTCATGCCGTTATCGATCGCTGTGGCAAGTGGGTGGATTTCCGGATTTTTTGGTATGGTCGTAGCTTATGCTCCACTGCTGTTTATCGCACGCACCTACAAAGCTGGAGAGTCGGAGCAAGTCGTGTAATTAAAAAGTGTCAGAAACACATGTCAACACAGGTTTGCATGGTCGCCTTTCTTGTAGAGCGTCTTGGGATGTACCTGCCGCTGATGTGGTGACATTTGCAGGTCGCTAAGTTGCATTGGTTAGGGGTTTCGATTTAATGAGTGGTTTATTCAGTATGGTTACTTCAAAAATCTGGCAAGTCGTAACGCTTTTTTTCCGAGGGCTGCGCTCTTTTTTGGCCAGGTCCAAAGCGTTCATTCGACCCTTTTATCAAAAGTTTCCTTTCCTTGTGTGGGTTCGTGTTCGCATACATTTGTTTTTCAAGCGTTTGCGCGAAAACATAATGTTGGTGATTTATTCGCGAAATAACACCAAGGCGATACAGGCTATATTGAATCGTCGTTTCTCACGGTTCCAGAGCTTGTCGGTCGCCCAAGCGCAACCCGTTATTGATGTGTCGGTGGTGACGTTCAATAGCGGCAAGTGGATTGATGGTTTTTTTGAATCGTTAAGGGCGCAAAGCTACCCGCTCAGCAAATTGAATATGTTCTTTGTTGATAACGGGTCTTCGGACAGCACCCTCGAGGCATTGCAGCGTTGGCAGGCATTGCTGGGTCAGGACGTGGCTGGTTTCGACATTCTGGAAGGCGACAATGTCGGGTTTGGTGCCGGGCATGAAAAAGCAATCCATAAAGGAAGCGCTGAGTATTTTCTTGTCAGTAATGTGGATATCGTTTTTGCCAAAGACGCAATAAGCAGAGTGGTGGCCGCTGCTTTGGCTGATGCCAAGGCTGAGGTGGCATCCTGGGAGTTGAGGCAGGCACCTTATGAGCATCCTAAGTATTACGATCCGGTAACCTTGGAAACCAACTGGTCGTCCCATGCTTGCGTACTCGTAAGAAGGTCGGCTTACGTTGAAGTCGGGGGATACGAGCGCGAGATCTTCATGTATGGCGAAGACGTCGAGCTTTCCTATCGCTTCAGGTCCTATGGATACCAACTCAAGTATTGCCCGAATGCCGTCATCTATCATTATACGTATGAGCATGAGCATCATGTAAAGCCGATTCAGTATACCGGCAGCACGCTGGCCAATGCTTATATCAGGTTACGCTATGGAAATTTGAGCGATAGAGTGGGTGGCTTTATCTTGCAGTGCCTGCTTTTGCTTCGCCCAGAACCCTATGCTGGCGCCCGTCGTGATGTGTTCAGAAACTTCGGTGTGATATTCAAGAAGGCTCGGTATTTTATGCGGGGCAAGGGGCCGAGTGAAAACTGCTATTTCCCTTTCAGGGGCTTTGATTATGAAATGATCAGGGACGGGGCGTTCTGGGAGGTGGGTGAGCCATTGGCCGATTACCCTCTTGTTACTGTGGTTACTCGAACGTACAAGAATCGAGGAGAGTTTCTCAGGCAGTCCATGATGTCAGTGCTTAATCAGACGTATCCGAATATCGAGTTGATAGTCGTTGAGGATGGCGGTTCCACGATGAGCTCGGTTGTGGCTGATTTTGAATTTCCGGAGGGAATGAAAGTCAGTTACTACGCCCTCGATAAGGTTGGTCGTTCGGTTACCGGTAATTATGGTCTGGAAAAGGCAGCCGGAAAATATTGCATGTTTCTCGATGATGACGATCTGCTTTTTGCGGATCATGTCGAGGTGCTTGTTGGTGCGTTGGCGAAAAATTCTGATGCGGTAGCGGCCTACTCACTGGCACTGGAAGTCGGTACTGTTGCCAGTGGCGTGGAAGAGCAATATTTTGAGGTCAGCCATGCTGTACCTCCGATTCTCAAGCAGGAATATGACTATGATGTGCTGTTGGATCACAACTTTATAGCGATCCAGTCTCTCCTTTTTCAAAAGGATCTCTACTTGCAACGGGGTGGATTTCAAACCGATATGAGTAGTCTCGAAGACTGGAACCTTTGGTTGCGCTATGGTTATGGCAATAAGTTCGTTTATGTGCCAAAAACAACGTCTTTGTTTAGAACACCTGGGGACCCCACTGTACGGGTGGAGCGGCATATGCAGTTGCATGAAGCTTATTATATTGCCAAGAATCACGCAGTGAAAACGTGTAGGAGTTATACCTGAGCTCGTGCTTTAGCACTTTTTGGCATTGAATTTCGTGAGTTGAGTCATTCCGTGTGAATGGCTCTTTTTTTGTATTTCATCTACTGATGAAGCGCTGGCTCGTTAGTCGAAGCGGTTGGTTTTGTATACGGTTTGTGGGCTATTTGTTGGCTTTTTGATCTTCAATATCCCGGTTTTTTGTCCGGATGGATGGGGGCAGCCCTTTAAATAAGCAAATCAGGCTGTTTCGGGAGGGGCGCAGGCCTGGGCCAGGATCGTTTGGGGCGGGTGCCCCGTCCTGTGTCCCGTCAACGATTCAGGCCACCGTGTACGTGCCTGGGTTTGGGTTTTTTTTCGCGCTTGGGGTAGGGGCTTGAGCCTTTTTTTGTTGGGCGCTGCGGCCAGGTCATAGGCAAGAAACCCGGTATTTCCGAGCTATTTTGAATGTTAAGACCAAAAAATGTTATAAATCAGTTGTGGTTGGTTTCGCGCTTGTTTGCTCCGGGGCAGTGACCACGTTTGTGGTTCGGTCGGCCCAAGGGGCTAACGTCGTCGACGTAGAGTCGTCGCTGGAACCAGGGAGTGGTCATTTGCAAGTGTTACCCTTTTATGTAGGCCTATGGTTGTGGTCGTCTTACAGGGTGTTCGGATTGGTGCAGATAATTTACTCGTTTGGAAGTGCGTTGCTGTGAGTCAGCATGCCCATAGGATTTTTTGACGCATATGCTAAATATTAGTTATTTGTCACCAGTGGACAAAAAAAAAGTCTTCGACTATCTCAAGTGGAACAGTTGCCGTTCCGAGAAGTACAAGGTTTTATACGTTAGTACCCCCAAGGTTGCGAGCACTTCCCTGAAGTGGTGGTTTGCGTCACTGGAAGGCTGTGCGCAGGCCTTGCGTGGAGTCGGTGAGGCTGCGGGAACTAATTCTGATCAAATTGTTCACGAGTTTCACAAGGTTGCGCCCCATGTCAGTGGGCTGGAAATGGATGACCTTATGGAATCCGTTCTCTCCGACTCATATTTTCGATTTGCCGTCGTACGAAACCCTTACAAGCGTATTTTCTCTGCATGGCAGTCGAAAATACTGTTGCAAGATTCGCAGCAGGTCGCACCGTACCCAGAGTTTGAGTTGTTCCAGCAGCCGGTAAAAAGCGTAGCGGATGTTGCTTCGGCTTTTGAGGCGTTTGTGGAGTATCTCGCAAGCAATCGCGCATCGTCATTTGAGCAAACTTCCTGGGCTCCTCAAGCCATGCTATTGCGTCCGGATGTGATCAATTATTCCTTGTTGGTCAAAATTGAAAAACCCTCTGGACTCCATAAAGCACTATCGGAGCACTTGGGTGAGCAGGCTATGGATCCATTTGCAGAGCCTTCGCCAAGTGAAAATATCATCCCCTTCCTTCCTGCTTTTATTACGGAACGAAGTGCGAATTTGATTAAAGAGTTGTATGCCGAAGATTTTGATGTCTTCGAATATGACAGGCAGGTACCAGAAGCTGCAGAAGCGTTTTCGGCAGAGCAGTTGGATCTCGCGTTTGACGCGATCAGGCTGATTCGGGAAAGTAATCAACAAATAGGTGCGCGCGCCCTTCAAATCAACGACTTGACTCAACAGATCGCGGACTTGAATCAGCGAATTGCGTCTTTGAATCCGACCCTGTTTGAACGTGAATCGCAGTTAAAAGAGCTCATGGGTTCTTTGGTTAAGCGTGACAGGCATATTGCCAGTCTTGAGCAATCTGTCGGTGTGCTCAACAGGCAGATAGTCGACCTCAAAGCCGTCTTGGTTGATCACGAAAAAGAGGGTATCAGCCTGAAGGCTGATCTGCTCAAGGCGCAGCAAGAGCTCCATGCATTACTCTCTTCGCATTCCTGGCGTTTAACCTCGTCTGTGCGCACGGTCTCAGGGTTTGTGCGAAATTCCGTCCATAACGTCAGGACGCTGACATGGAGTAAGTTTGTCGACTCGTTAAGGCGTCGTCGAGAGCTTTATAACGAAAACACGCTTCGTGAAATTCACGAAAGCGGGTTGTTTGATCCGGACTATTACCTGGCCAATAATGCGGATGTGCGTGCAAAAGGCACGGATCCACTCAAGCACTACATGCTGAAGGGCTGGACAGAAAATCGCAATCCTTGCGCCGCTTTCAGTCCTTCGGATTATCTGTTGGCCAACCCTGATGTGGCTGAGGCTCAGGTACACCCGCTGCTTCACTACATTCAGTGCGGCCAGCTCGAAGGTCGCCCAATCAGATTGCCAGCTCGCATATGCGAAATGACGACGGTCAAGCGTCGTCCCGTCGGGCGTAATGCGGTTTTCAAGCCGTATGGTGAATACACACCGATACCGGTACTCAAGGCCGTGCTCGAGGCGCAGATCGAAGCCGTCAAAAAGTCAGGATTGTTCGACGAGAAGTACTACCTTGCGATGTACAGCGATGTGCAGCAGGCCTCGGCAGATCCACTCAGGCACTACTGTGAACAGGGGTGGCGCGAAGGTAAAAATCCGTCCATGGACTTTGATACGCGCGCCTACCTCGCAATGTACAAAGACATTCAGCACATCGGTCTTAACCCGCTTTGGCATTACATTGTCACTGGCTCCGCGGAGCATAGAATAGCGGTACCGGACGCACTCATTAGCCACGAAAACGACATCCGTTTTGGTGAAGTCAACAGCGACATCAAGTTGCTGGCGTTCTATGTATCGCCTGACTGGGAGGCGTTGCGTAGTGCCAGATTCGCTTCCAAGGGCAATCCGCAGCGACCACGCCCTGATAAAATGCTTGGGTTCTATGATCCGTTGGACTGGCGCGTGCTCGCCCAGCAGGCTCTCAGTGCCAAGAGTCATGGCTTTTTCGGCTTTTGCTTCAAGCTGAGCGCAGATTCGGTTGCGCAAGCGTCGCCACAGCCCCTCGACATCTTTCTTGCCCACACGGAAATCGACTTTAATTTCTGCGTTCAAATAGATCTGCATCAGGACGGTCTGTCGAACAACTTGATTGCGCCTGTTGTTGCAGTGCTAGCTGACAAGCGATGTGTGCAGGTTGCTGAGCAACCCGTCATAGTGCTTAAACTGAATGAGTATGACTACAACATCGTTGATTCAATTCGCAAGCTCCGTGAGCGATTGAATGAACTGTGTGGCGGCGTGTACTTGATAGCTCAGTTTGGTTTCGCGGGACTGGAGGAGCTGGCGCAGGACCTGGATGGTTTGTGTGACGCCGTGCTTGATCTTTCTGCAGATCCTGTGCCGGGCGAAACGGGCGTCTTTCCGCCGCAAAACAAGAATGGAATAGATACCGTTCCGTATAACCTTGTTGCGTCGCAAGGGATCGTGCGAGCAGAGAAAGCACATCTTCGTGCTACTCCGGTTTTCCACGCTATTTCATTAGGGCGTGATGAAACTGCGCTCAAGCAATATTCTCCTCTGGTTTATTCGCGCTTTCACATTCGTGACTATGGGCGTTGGCTTGACGCAGCGATCAGGGGCGCGAGAAAGGCTCTCCCGGAGGATCGCCGTCTACTGTTCGTGAATGCCTGGAACAATTGGCAGGAAGGGCTTTTCCTTGAGCCAGACAGTATCACCGGTTTTGGCCGATTGAACGAAACAACACGCGCTTTGCTGGATATTGATTCCAGTATTGTTATGCCAAAAGTTTCGGTCATTGTTCCAAATTACAATCATGAGAGCTATCTTCGTCGTCGACTGGATAGCATTTATGGGCAGACTCACAAGAATATAGAAGTCATCCTGATGGATGACTGTTCGACTGACGATAGTCGTTCGGTATTGACTAGCTATGCGGAAAAGTACCCTGATATAACACGGCTGATATTCAACGAGACGAACTCGGGTGGCGTTTTTCATCAGTGGGCCAAGGGGATCAAGGCGGCCACAGGCGACCTGGTGTGGATCGCTGAAAGCGATGACTACTGTGATGAGCGTTTTCTGGAGGCGCTTGTTAGTTGCTTTGATGATGAATCGGTCATGCTCGCGTACTCGAAATGTGAGTTCGTTACCACCGATGAAGTTGTTATGCCGGACCAGTTCCTTAACTATGTAAGTGATCTGGAGTGTGCGAATAAATGGGCCGGTTCCTATGTAAGCACGGCGCATAACGAAGTGCGCTCGGCGTTGGGTATTAAAAATACAATACCTAATGCCAGTGGCGTGCTTTTCAAGCGCCCCGTTGATATGCCGCTGCTGGATGATCAGTCGTGGTTGTCAATGAAAGTGGCCGGTGACTGGGTCTTCTATTTGCATATCCTTCGCGGCGGAAAAATTGCTTACTCCACTGAGGGTACAAACTTCTTCCGTCGACATTATGCAAGTACTGCCAACACCACTTATCGCAAAGAGGTCTTTTATCGCGAGCTCGGGGTGGCGAACAGAACGGTCCAGTCCCTCTACAATGTTCCAATGTCGGTGCTTGAGGCTTGCGAGGAATCCAGCAAGAAGCTGTATGACCACTATGTCGGGGGCTCCGCAGAAGAGTTTCTACGCTGGTACGACCATGATTCAATTGTTCGTGCAAGGGCTGACCGATTGCCGAACGTGATGGTTTCCACCATCGGCTTCTATCCGGGCGGTGCCGAAATTCTTCCGATTCGACTGGCAAACGAGTTTAAGCGCCAGGGTATTTCCGTTTCCTTGTTTAGCGCCGGGATACCAAAACGCGAAGACGGTGTTCGCAAGATGCTGAGAAACGACGTGCCGGTGATCGAGACGTCGAATATCGAATCAGTGAAAGAGATCATTCATGATTTCGGAATTGAAGCACTTAATAGCCACCAGTGGTACGTTCAGAAGTATCCGGTCGATGTCCCGGATGTTTTTTCCGAGCTTGGCGCCCACGTGGCTGCTCTGCACGGGATGATTGAACATGGCAATGGAGTGACTGATGAACAGTTGCGCATTGCTGACAAAGGTGTCAGTACATGGGTCTATACCGCTGAGAAGAATCTTGTTCCTTTCTCGGACATCTCACTGTACGACAAGTCTTCTCCCCGTTTCGTCAAGGTTCCTAACGGGTTGCAGCCGCCGGAGATCGTTCCAATCTCGCGCGTGCAGATGGGTATACCAGAAGATGCTTTTGTATTGTGTTGTGTCAGTCGGGCAATTCCCGATAAAGGCTGGGGCGAAGCTATCCAGGCGGTAGAACTTGCGCGATCACTTTCCGGTCGGGACATCCGTATTATATTGGTCGGTAATGGCCTGGTGTACGACGAGTACTGTCAAGCAGGTGCGCCGGACTTCGTTTACCTGGCTGGTTTTAGTGATAACTCTGTAGGCCATTATGCTGCCGCGGACATGGGCATCATGTTATCGACCTTCAGGTCCGAAAGTTTCCCTCTGACCATTGTTGATTGTCTGTTTGCCGGCAAGCCATACATTGCCACAGACGTAGGCGACATCAAAAACATGCTGACGATAGAGACCGGCGTTGCCGGGGAGATCATCGAGTTGGAAGATTGGGTCGTCCCAATCGAGAGCGCGGGCCGCGCAATTGCAGCGTTCGCGACAGATGAACGAAAATACAAGGAAGCCGTCGGTCTGGTGAAAGACGTTTCCAGTCGATATCGAATTGATGCCGTTGCGTCTCAATATCTTCATTTGTTCCAGCGTGACATTCAGCAGAGCAGGGCGCAGTCGACGAAGGCCGAAGGCGCTGGCATGACTGTCCAGGAGCTGTAGTCGGACTTGCTGTAAGCAGGACAGCTAGCGTTTAGGGGAGGGCTCACAGGGCAGGTCCGGCTGATTGCCAGGCCTGCACTGAGAGCGAGACGGGGTCTCCGGCAATTTGGTAAGCCGCCTCTCTTGACGTATCATTAGCCGTCACAGTGTGTTCCGTTAAATAATAAAGTGTAGGTCGTTGCAATGGTTGCCAAGGAGGGGGCAGGTCAAGCCCGCCTTGTCTGCTGCTGCACAAGGCGGCAGTTTCAACCATATCAAGCGCTGGAGGGCAACGTTGAATAATTCCGAGAACACTTCCCCTGATCCCGTTAAGCGGTCCCTGGTTTTGGGGGGGCGTGGTTTCATAGGCACCCACTTGATAGACGCATTGCTCGAACAGGGGCATTTTGTGCGCTGTTTCGATCGGCCCAATGTGGCGCCGTTGGGTGAATCCCACTTCAGTCATCCCAATTTCGAGCTTTGCGAAGGAGACTTCACCAGTGAGGCCGAAGTCGCCAAGGCATTGGAAGGTTGCGATGTTTGCTATCACCTGGTGTCTACGACCCTCCCCAAGTCTTCGAATGCCGATCCCGTCTTCGATGTGGAGAGCAATGTCGTTGCGACCATCCGCCTGCTAAGCCTCGCGGTGAAGTCCGGCCTGAGGAAGATTGTTTTTATTTCCTCTGGCGGCACGGTGTATGGGGACCCTACGCAAGTACCTATTCCAGAAAACCATGCTACTGACCCGGCCTGTTCCTATGGAATTTCCAAGTTAGCGATCGAGAAGTATCTGGCGCTTTTCCATCGCTTATACGGCCTTGATTATACTGTTCTACGTCTTGCAAACCCTTTCGGTGAGGGGCAGCGCACCTATGCTAGCCAAGGCGCGGTTGCCGTATTCCTTGGCAAAGTCCTGCGTGGCGAGACGGTTGAGATTTGGGGCGATGGCTCGGTTGTACGCGACTACATTCATGTCTCTGATGTGGTGAGAGCGTTGTTGGCATCGTCAGCGCAATCCGGTGAAGAGCACGTGTTCAATATCGGCTCAGGGCGCGGACATAGCCTCAATGAGGTTCTAGACGCGATCGAGAGGGTAACGGGGCGAAATGCCAATCGTGAATACTTGTCGGGTCGCGGCTTTGATGTGCCTGTCAGTGTCCTGGATATCGAACGCGCCAAACAGTCTTTGGGTCTGGGGTGGTCCCCTTTCGTGAGCTTCGATAATGGATTGGAGCGCTTTGCTGCTTGGTTATTGGATAATCCGGAATGAGCACATAGATTTAATGATGTAGACACTCCATAAGCCCGCTTCTTGGAAGGTGAGCTTATGGGGCGGTTACGGTCTCTGGGAAGGCTTCAAAAACTTGGGGGGTATGAGGCGTCAAATCGATCTGTAGAGGGTCACCATCCGGCCGGGTTGTGACGAAAGAAATGCCCTTCCAGAATATTACGTATAAGAACGCCGATTTGTTAAATATGTTTGTGCCCGCAAGCATCATCAATCAAATCGGCGTTCTTGTTTCTGTATCCCCTGTCATCCGTGAAAGCTCGCGCCTGTACCTGATTTGTCGGTGATTGGTAAGCGCGTCTTATAGGATGGAGCTCAATGGACTAATTGTTTCTCTTTCAATAGTTTTCGTATGATGGTATTAACTTGCTTAACCCACCAGTCATCAAAGCGAGAGAGTGGTACTGCTAGTGCTATTGAAGTGGTAGCAGTGACAATAAATACGATAATTAAGCTTTGTGTGTTGCTGATTCCGTGATTTGCAAGTTTGATATATGCGTAGCTTGATAGCGAGCAGATCACAAGGGTGTGGACAAGATAGAGTGGAAAGCTGATTTTTCCAATGCCTCTTAAAAATTTCCCGTTCAGGTTTTTAAATACTCTTTGATTGCTCATGGTTGCGAATATTATGCATGCAGAGCCAAGGGTGTGGAGTAGGGATTGGGTATGTATTTTTAAAATATCTGGAATTGTTGACGCCCATGCATATGACTTTTCCGGGATCAGATATCCGAGCATGTACATCCCGAAAATAATTAGCGCTAATGATGCAAGGAGAGGTATTTCTTTTTTGTTTTTGGCTAGGTAGGCAGAAAGAAATGTACCTGCAACAAAGGGGAATATAAGGTCGTTATAGAATAGTGCTGATATTGAAACAATTATGCAGGCGTAAGTAAGGTGGCGGTATTCGAGTATTACAGAAATAAAGCATGCAAGCATAAAGACAATCATGCTGCCGAAAAACTCGGCTTTCATTGTCCAAAGGTTTGTATTGTAATTGTATTCTCCTGTGAAAAAAGTTGTAATGCCTTGCGTTAGAGCATCCCAAAAGCTCGGCTCAAACCCTGGCGTCCATCCATGAGCAAATGTCGCAAGCCATGGGCTCAAGCTAAGTTGCGAGGCATCATGGAAATAGTAAAAACCAAGCTTGAATAAGCAGTAACTTGCGACAGTGGTAATCGTTACAGTCGCGGCCAGTCTCGGAAATCTTTTAAGAAATGCCAGAAGCAGTTTTTGTGGGTTTTCATGATTGAAATAGGACCAGCACAAAACAAACCCGGAAAGGGTGAAGAAAAAACCGACAGCCGCTGTTCCGTTTAAAAGAGCGAAAAATGGCTGCCCTATTAAACTGTCTTTGTCTCGTGTTTGCTCAGATAATCCTGTTGTGTATGGGGAGAATGCTAAAAAAAAATGGTGAACAAGCACAATAAATGCGGCTATTCCTCTATAGGCTTCAAGGGGGAATAGTCTATTGCTTCCAGTTTCCAATTTTGCTGACATGTCAGACCTTGAATATTTATCGTTTGATCTATGAGTGCCGGATAATAGGCATATTTATTTGTTTTGGCTAGCCTTGGCCCCTGGCTGTGGGGGGGTGTCCAGCAGTGGCGTCTCTTTCTGCTATGCGGACATTTCCACGCGGTCGCCGGATTTGCTGACGATCACATCAGGTGCGGGTAGTTGAATAACCTCACCATAATGACCCGTTCAACGGGCTTGCGAGGCTATCGATGTTTTTTTGGGGGGGGAGGGGGGATACAGATAAACATTTTCGGCTTTTGCGTCGAGTTGCATTATCAGATGTAGCTGGCAAGAGGCTTTGTTGCTTTGGTTTCTACGCTGCAACGCCGATGCGGCTACTTTCATATAAAACCGACGTATATCTTAACTTGATAAAGTGGTTTTTTATGAGTTCACCGGTTTGTAGCTTAATGGGGGTTGCAGGCGTGAACAAAAATATTAGTGACCAAAATAAGCTCGGGTAACTGTTTCTGGGTCCGAGTCCATTTTTATTTTACCGTGCTCCAGCCAAATGACCCGATTGCATGTATGCAGTACCAGGTCACGGGAGTGGCTGGCTATCACCAAAATGCTGGTGGCTTGGACCAGTTCGTTCATTCGGGCTTCTGCTTTGTGCTTGAAGCCTTCGTCCCCTACCGACAGCCATTCGTCCATGATCAATATTTCAGGTCTGATGGTCGTCGAAACCGCAAAGGCCAGGCGCAAGTGCATGCCGGAAGAGTACGTGCGTACCGGCATGTCAATGAAGTCACCCAGTTCTGAAAACTCAATAATTTCGTCGAGTTTTTCTGCAATATCACTTTTTGTCATCCCGAGCAGGATGCCACGCATGAAGATGTTTTCCCTGCCGGATGCTTCCGGGTCTATCCCTAATGAAATATCAATGAGGGACGCGACTTCGCCGCTGATGCTGGCGGTGCCTGCGGAGGGGGCGTATACGCCGCTCAGCAGTCTAAGTAATGTACTTTTGCCAGCGCCGTTATGACCGAGTAATCCAACCCGGTCTCCGTCATTGAGGGAAAAAGTAAGGTCTTCCAGCGCTCTGACGATTACTCGGCCTTGCTCGTTGGCACTGAGTTTGCCGCCTGTAGCGACTTGAATCAGTCGCTTTTTCAGAGAGCGAGCACTTGCGTTATAGATAGGGAAATCAACGCATGCGTTATGAAATTCAATAAAAGCCATAATAGTTTTCTTCTTAGAGCCAGTAAGCAATGCGACGTTTATAGAGGCCATAGATGATGATCGCTATGCACCAGCCAAAAAGAGCCATACCCCCGGCCACGCACCAGCTAACAGTGCTCACATCCTGTCCGAGCAAGGGTGCCCTGACGATTTGTATGAGGTGATAGATGGGGTTCATATCCAGTAAATAGGTGCCGGCTCGGCCAGGTAGCAGACTTGGAAGCCACATGATTGGCGTCAAGTAAAAGGCAATTTGCAAGACGCTCGCAATGATCTGCGGGAGGTCGCGATATCGAGCGCATAAGAGGCTCAGTATCAAGCAGATCCATGCCAGATTGAGAACAAGCAGTGCAAAGCCCGGGATGCTCAACAGTGCGCCAAGACCCAATGGTTTCTGAACAGCCAACAGCACAAGCGGGAAAATGACGATGTTGTGCGCGAGGATCAAAGTGTTGCGCCATATTGTGCGTAAAATATGCACGAATAATGGGATTGGGAGTTGTTTGATGATGCTTTCTGCGGCGATGAGGCTGGTGCAGCCCTCTAACACGCAGGTAGAAATAAAACTCCAGAGAATCATACCTGCTGCTAGAAAGGGCAGGAATTCTTTCATGGGGGAATTAAATATTTGGCCAAATACGAGGCCAATAGTACCAATCATAACGCCCATGCTGATGGTGAGCCAAAACGGTCCGACAGCAGAGCGTCTATACCGTTGACGTACATCCTGCCATCCGAGCATGCCTACCAGAGAATAGCGCTTTACAGCCGTCGCTATGTCTGCCATGGCAGCGGTAATTGAGTTGTTTAGCATTCGAAACACCGGGTTGTCAAAACAGTCAATGATTGTAATCTTGTAGGAGGAGAGAGTGTCACTTTTCTATCCCGTCTAGTTTCCAGTTTTTTGCGATCGTGGGATGTACTCCACGTAGAATGCCTCTCTGTTGCAAGGAGGAGGCATAAAGTCTGCAGCTATTTCGTATGGCGCGTCCTCGCTATCATCACAAGCTTGAGCGATTCGTTCAAAAAAGATGTGCTTGTGTCGAGCGGTCCAGATGTGCTATGGCGCATAAATAAAATATCATGTCAGATGATTCGCACTTTCTCTATCATCCCACGGTCAGACGTGAACTCCCAAGAAATTTCCCTCACTCCAAAAGCGCATTTTGGGTTAAGTCACGGCGTCTGATCTTCAGCGCTCCCATAAATCGCCGGCTCGGAAGCGGGCGGAGCGATTAGCTAATGGTTGCCGCCGAGCAGTATCGCGACAGCAACGTTTTGTGGTTTTCAAGCGAGTTTTGCGTCCGTGCGTTGCCTGTCCGGCAGGCCGGTTAGCCGGGCGCATTATAGCGGCGCTTTCAGTAAAACGCTCCTTCCTGGACCCTGCCATGTGCAAGTATTGGGCGATCTCGTCCTCATGAGGTTACAATGCCGATCGACGACCGCGCAAAAGGAGGGGGCTACGGGCTCGAACGCTTGAATGGATAAAATACGCAGAGTATTGCTTGGTTTGCCACGCAGGCAAAAAAGACTGATACAGGTCGCCACCGATGTGGTTTTGGTGTGGGTCGCTTTGTGGCTGGCCTTTATTGTTCGCCTCGGTATCGACGACGTATACAATCCGCTAAAGTCGCATTTCTGGCTCTTCGTCAGTGCCTCGATTATCGCCATTCCCCTTTTCGTACGCTTTGGCATGTATCGCGCTGTCATGCGCTACTTCGGTAATGATGCACTGATTGCCATCGTCAAGGCCGTCAGTCTGTCCTCGCTCATCCTCGCCGTGGTGGTCTACTGGTACAGCAATCACGAAGTCGTGGTGCCGCGCTCCATCATCTTCAATTATTGGTGGCTAAGCCTGGTGATCATTGGCGGCCTGCGTCTGTGCATGCGTCAGTATTTCATGGGCGATTGGTTCACAGCCGCGCAGCATGTACCGTTTGTCAATCGAGAGGATGGTTTGACCAAGGTCGCCATTTACGGTGCTGGCGTCGCAGGAAACCAGTTGGTTGCAGCGTTGCGCATGGGGCGCGTGATGCGTCCTGTGGCGTTTATCGATGACGATTCCTCTATCGCGGATCGTTCGATTGCCGGGTTGCAGGTCTTTAAGCCCAAGCATATTCAGCAGATGATCGACGTGACTGGTGCTCAGGAAATCCTCCTGGCGTTGCCGTCTTCGACTCGTGCGCGGCGTAGGGAGATTCTCAATTTTCTGGAGGACTTCCCGCTCCATGTGCGTAGTGTTCCGAATTTCACTGATCTGGCCAGTGGTCGGGTCAAGGTGGACGACATCCAGGAAGTCGACATTGCTGACCTGTTGGGGCGGGATTCGGTGCCGGCGCAGCCTGATTTGTTGGCTCGATGCGTCAAGGGCAAGACGGTTTTGGTGACGGGGGCGGGCGGTTCGATCGGTTCCGAACTCTGTCGTCAGATTTTCTCCCTGGAGCCAACCACGCTGTTGTTGTTCGATCATAGCGAATTCAATCTCTACAGCATTTTATCCGAGCTTGAGCATCGCATTGTTCGTGAGTCGATGTCTGTCCGGTTGTTGCCGATACTGGGGTCGATTCGTCATCCCCATAAACTTCTGGATGTGATGAATACCTGGAATGTGGACACCGTTTATCACGCGGCGGCCTATAAGCATGTGCCGATGGTTGAGCACAACATTGCCGAAGGTGTGCTGAACAATGTGATCGGGACGCTCAATACCGCTCAGGCTGCATTGGAGGCAGGTGTTGCAAACTTTGTGTTGATCTCGACCGATAAGGCCGTACGCCCGACCAATGTCATGGGCAGCACCAAGCGGTTGGCCGAGTTGACCTTACAGGCCCTCAGTCGTGAGCTGGCGCCGGTGTTATTCGGGGACAAGTCCAATGTGTCCCGGGTCAACAAGACCCGTTTCACCATGGTGCGGTTCGGTAATGTGTTGGGCTCATCGGGATCGGTTATTCCGCTTTTCCACCGCCAGATCAAGTCGGGTGGGCCTTTGACGGTTACCCATCCGAAGATTACCCGATACTTCATGACCATTCCCGAGGCGGCACAGCTGGTAATACAGGCCGGATCAATGGGGCAGGGTGGTGATGTGTTTGTGCTGGACATGGGCGAGCCGGTCAAGATAGTCGAACTGGCGGAGAAGATGATTCACCTGTCTGGCCTGAGCATTCGCTCGGAGAAAAACCCGCACGGCGACATTTCCATTGAGTTCACTGGGCTGCGTCCCGGGGAAAAACTTTACGAAGAGTTGCTGATCGGCGACAACGTGTCTGCTACCCGGCATCCGATGATCATGAGCGCCAAAGAAGATCATTTGCCTTGGGAAGTGCTCAAGGGCAAGTTGATGGAGTTGCTGTCTGCCGTTGAGCTGGATGATTATTTGCGGGTTCGCCAACTTCTGCGTGACACTGTCAGTGGTTACGCGCCGGATGGTGAAATCGTCGACTTGATTTATCAGCAGCGTCGCCTCGAACCTTAATTGTTGCACAATCTCTAACAGACATTTTTTGACAGAATTGTCCCGGGACCCGGGTTTATTTGGGGGGAGGGGGCATGCAGCAGCAAGGCTATTCTGGACAGGAATCGGGACAGGCTTGAGGGCCGAACTTAGCCCAGCTGCCTCACACCGGTCGACGCTTGGCGACTTTTGTCGTCCTGCAACTCCGCCGTCTCCACTGCCATCGCGACATTGCCGCTACGTACGTCAGTGTCCCCAAACTTTACGTCGCGCAACCGGATGTAAGGTCGCTCGACGAACACGTAGGTCAGGTTCGCGAACACGTAGTAGAGAATAGCGAGCCCGACGTACATCCATACTGTGCTGGCGAGATCATCGGCTTTCCAGTCGCACAGGTCCATCAGGCCGAGCATAGTCGTTAGCATCGCAATGTGGCCGAGGTACAGCGAATACGACACCTTACTAGTATGCGACACGAACGTGTCCAGCGCGGCGATGCCAGTCGACTTTAGCTGCAGTGCAGCTGGCATGAGGCACGCAATACTGAGCGACAGTAGCGGGAAATACGCAACGCGCGCGACTAAATATCCGGTTATAACTGAGGAATTGATCGACAGCAGGCCGCTGAGGATCAGGAAGGCCACAAGCGCGACGGGCCAATATCGAGCCGTTTGCGCGAATGCCGATTGATAATTCAGTCGCGCATAAGCGCACAACACGCCGATGAACAGCGAGTCGAGGCGGCACACGACGATGGACCGCACATATGTATCGAACCCTGCCCAGTCGGAGAGTTGGAGTCCGAACGCGATCCGGCAGGCAAGCGGCACGCAGACGAACACAGTCGCGGTGCCGACTATCGCGCGAAAGTCGGTCTTCAGCGGCGTGCGCAGCACCACGAACGTGACGGGCAGCAGGAGATAAAACCATTCCTCGACCGCGAGGCTCCACGAGTGGGTGAAAAATGGGAGCGTTGGCCATGCAAAATTCTGCATGAAAAGGAAAAACGACCAGATTTGCTTGAGATCGGTGATCCCGTGGTAGTCGAATCTCATGTACAGGACAAGAAAGAATATATAGAGCGGGAGTGTGCGTGCCCAGCGGCGTTTCCAGAAATCGACGACGTCCGCCGCCGAATGCAGAAGGCCGGACGACACCGAACGTAACAAGATGTGGCCAATCAGGAAGCCGCTCAATACATAGAAGATCTCGACGCCGGTGACCGCTTGGGGGGCGATGTAACTGAGCAGCCAGCTCGGCGGCGTGCCATGGGTGAGCGAGTGTCCGACAAGCACGGACAGTACAGCGATCGCGCGCAGGACATCCAACCCGAATACCCGTTCAGTCCGGGTGTCAGGCAAATGATCATTCTTCGACATGGGTCTGTCTTTTCCTTTTATTCTCGAGATCGACCAGCACTCTATCATTGCACTGCGCTCACCTCACTCCTTGTCGCGCCACTGAGTTGCGCTTTCACTGCCTTGACCCGTTACTCTCGCCGGTTCCGCTGGCCCATATTCTAATCGATGGAACATCTCTACGTGGTACGGCAATCAGGTGGAATGTTCGGGCGGGTTGGGCAGGTGGGGGTGGGTGCCTCGAATCGCTCCCGCGCAGCAGATCGCCATCCGCCAACAGCACTCAACTTAATTGACGGCGTAAGTCGCGGAGCGGCTGCCATGACTATGCTGTAGCTTAGAGTTTCTTCCCGCTATTGAAACGGGAGCGAATTAGGTAGAGCATCTACATCACAAGACAGGATGCATGCGGTCATGTGTTCGATCGCATCAAGATGACCTATAACCAGCAACGCCTTCATGATTCCAATAATCAGTTGTCACCGGTAGAGTTCGAAAAGCATCACGTGATGAGCCTGGGGAATATCTGGGAAAATCGGGTGGCGGGGCAGTGTATAGCTTATTTAAGCTGGAATTAGTAATCGATTGCGCAGAATTGTGCGGTTTTTGAAGTGGCGCAAAGGAGAGTAACGTGGCAAAAGTGTCGATTGTACTTACATCTTTCAATCATGATAAATTCATCAGGCAGGCGATCGATACTGTTGTCAATCAGTCCTTCAGTGATTGGGAGCTGATCATCGTTGATGATGTATCGACAGATGCTTCTTGGGAGCTGATCCAGTCCTACAATGACCCGAGAATCATTAAGGTCCGGAATGATCGGACGCGTCGTTATATTTATAACATCAACCGCGCGATCGAAACCCAGTCAACTGGCGACTACATTGCCATCCATCATTCGGACGATGCCTGGGTGTTGGATAAGCTGGAGAAGCAGGTCGCTGTACTTGAGGCGAGTCCGCAAATAGGCGCAGTATTTTCTCATGTGCAATGTATTGATGAAAACAACCGTTCGTTAACGATCGATTGGTTCGATCAGTCAAATAAATCCCGAGCAGCCTGGCTTCGGGGGCTCTTTTTCAATGAGAATCGTCTGTGCCATCCCAGTGCATTGGTCAGGCGAAGCGCTTACGAGCAGAGCGGTTTGTATAAGTGTGCGCATGCCCAGATCGATGACGCGGAACTTTGGACGCGCCTATTGAGGGTAAGCGACATTCATGTGGTTCAGGAAAAGTTGACCTTGCACCGGATTTTCTCCGATCAGTCCAATGCCAGTGGTGATCGGCCGGACAGGCGGGCCCGGTTGAAGCTGGAGTGGCACCTGCAGAAGCAGCATTATGTCGACTTGCCACTCGCCGACATTCTGGAGATCTTTCCGGAGTCTGAGCAATGGGTGACGCCTCAGGGGGCTAACGGTAAGTACTTGCTTGCAATGGTTGCCATCAATACAGGCAATTGCCCTGGTACTCGACTGTTTGGTATTGAGTTGCTGTACCAGCTAATGACCTGCCCCAAAGAGCAGGAGCATATAGAATCGATCCACGGCTTCAATTATCTTGATTTCATCGCGCTCACCGGTAAGGAGGATTTTTTCAACCCTGCCGCAGTCGCACCTGTATCTGTACCTGTACCTGTACCTGTACCTGTACCTGTTACTGTCCAACCTGAAACGTTAGGCGGATTGCGTGGTTTTGCAGGCAAGGTAATTCGCAAGCTGAGATCTGTGTAATCTCTACGTGTATCGATATTCCGCGCCAAACCCTCGCCCGCTGGGTCATCCAATGCGGTGAGCATTTCCAACCGCTGCTTAATCTGATGCGTGATCGGTTGCTGGAAAGCCCGGTCATCCACTGTGATGAAACCCGCGTCCAGGTACTCAAAGAGCCTGATCGAGACCCGACCAGCCAATCGTGGATGTGGGTGCAGGCCAGCGGGCCGCCGGATCGCAAAGTCGTGCTATTCGACTACACATCCAGCCGTGCGCAGGACGTGCCGCTGCGTCTGCTGGAAAATTATCGTGGCTACGTCATGACCGATGATTACGCCGGCTATAACGCATTGGCGCTGCAACCGGGCGTAGAGCGCCTGGCGTGTATGGCCCATGCGCGACGCAAGTTCGTGGACGCTCAGAAAGTGTAGCCCAAGGGTAAGACCGGGCGTGCCGATATCGCGCTGACGCTGATCAACAAGCTGTATGGTTTCGAGCGTGAACTCAAGGACGTCAGCGATGAGCAGCGATTTATCGTCCGTCAGGAAAAGAGCCTGCCGATCCTAGCCCAGTTGAAAAGCTGGCTGGATAAAACGCGATCACAGGTGACGCCACAAAGCGTGCTGGGCAAGGCTGTTAATTATCTGGCCAGCAACTGGAACCGGCTGGAGCATTATGTAGAGACTGGTTTTTCCCGATCGACAACAACACGGCGGAGCGTGCAATTAAACCGTTTGTGATCGGGCGCAAGGCCTGGCTGTTCAGCGACACGCCCAAGGGCGCCACCGCCAGTGCGCAGATATACAGCCTGGTCGAAACCGCCAAAGCCAACGGCCAGGAACCCAATACGTGGCTGCGCCACGTACTGGAGCGCTTGCCGCATGCGCAGTCGATTGAAGGCTACGAAGCGTTAATGCCTTGGAACTGCTCGCTTGAAATGCCACAGTAAACACGAAGCGCTTCTGGCGGTAGGTGTAGTTCATGGATCGGATACGTTGCCGCAGATCCTCCTGGGCGGTGGGCCAGTTTCCGGCGTTTTTTGTTCCTGTCCTGGATGCCGCCATAAGCAAGTTCGACATTGTCAGTAAGCGCACAACAATCAGGTGTCACTTGTAGAATTTGAAAAGTATTACGCAATGAGCTTGGGGGCAAGAAAGTCCGGGGCGATTCAGTACTTCCCCAGTGCCCGCTCCTCGGAGCGTAGCCGCTCCATAAACCCTACTTTTGAGACGGTGGGGTTTATGGCACGGTAATTTTTTAGCGGCGCCCTGCACTTGTATTAATAGGTAATGCCCGGAACCACGGTTGTGACGATGTGCTTGCCATGGTTGTGGCAGGCTTGAACCAACAGGCGGGCGAGGATCCGTTCCTGCTCAATTGCGGTAAGCTTCAGGCTCGTTAACGTCGACTTCCAACAGTCGGCATTGGCGAGCAACGAGTTCAAAATTGTTGGTGCCCCCCAGAATGATCCATTCACCGGGTACGGAAGATGGTGTGAAGTGGGGGCTTCGAATCCAAGAGACTGACAAAGGCTTGAAATGATGACCGCGTCGGCGGTAGCGTCATGAATGTTAGGGTCTTCAGGGAAAACCAGCCCCGGAGACATATCGGATGAATCGCCGCTCAGGCGACCCGCGATGACTCCCAATGCATCGTACTTGCCGCCTATCATGTTTTCGATCAGGTACTGCTGATAGGTTTCCCGGTCGCTGAAATCGATGTCTATCGGGTCGGTGCTCAGATTGATATGCGCGATCGCTGTGTAATCCAGATAAGGAACGCTCGCCAGGTGTTTGAGGATCGCAAGTAATGGCTGATCTTCATTCACCAGTATACTCAGTACAGAGTATCGCTCTTTCTGAAGACATTCCTTCATCGTAAGAGCGGCCAGCTCGTCCGGAGCAAGAATGATTACGTCAATCTGGGCTGACTTTCTCACGAGAAGCTTGATGATTTGCCCGATAGAGTCGACAGAACGCAGGCTGATAAATACCAGCGACTTACTATCGGCGGAGAGGGTGGAATGACCTTTCCACGAAAGGTTCTTCCAGTTCCATGGTCCCTCGGGGCGGCCGGAACTCAGAAAGTGCGCCAGCGGATCCTGAGCGCCGATCGCCGAGGCATTCATATCCAGGTAAACGCGGGGATCAAAGCCAGGGAACAGCTTGCGTCGCAACACGCCGCGCGTCCACGAGCGTACGTATCGACGAATGGCTTCAGTAGCCCCTGAAAGCCTTACGCTTGCCGGTGGGTAGTAGTCTAAATCAACTACCCCGGCCTGTTGTATCGTGGCTGCGTCAACATGCTCCTGATGGGAGAGGGCTGCATTAGCCTCTGTAAGGGCGAGTAGTTGTTGGACGTAACGGGACATATTGAATTCGCGTGCAGCCAGGTCTCGGACCTGCTCTCCGATCTTATTCCTCGCTTCTTGCGACGAGGCCAGTCGAATTAGTTTGTCGGCCATTTTATGGGTATCTAGATAAGGCGCGACGCACTCTTCCTGGAGGCCATTGCGCTTAAGAATGTCTGCAATACCCGTTGTCTTGTCGAAACATAGAACTGGCAAGCCCAGTACCATGGCGTCAATGGCAACATTGGGCAATGGATCCAGGCGGGCGGTCAACAGCATCATATCGCTCAGAGCGTAGACATGCTCAATGGCGGCCGTTTCGGAAATGATCTTGAATCGCTCCGTGATTCCGGCGCGCTGAATCTGATCCTGAAGGTAAATAGAGTAATGAGTATCTTGCTCCGGATTGTAGTTATTGCCGATCCAGACAAAACGGCACTTATGACCTATAGGTGAATTGATTACGCGGGTCGCGCACTCAATAAAGAGATCTACACCCTTGCGGATTTGTACCCAGCCGGCCCCTAATATAACGATCGTGTCATCTTCAGGTCCATCTGGGCGCATAATCTTTTGCAATATCGCCTTCTCTGCTTCGATATGAGCTGGATCATGTGCCTCGCCAGGGACAATGCTTTTGCCTTGCGCCAACACAGGGAGTTGATATGAAGTTAGTTCTGGCAGTACTTGCATTGCGCTGTCGAGTGTAATGTCGGCAGAAAAAACGGTTTGACTTGCCCACAATAATGCGTTTTGGATGGCCGTGCGCGGTCGAATATATACAGCGAATTCGTGGATTAAACTGATTGTAGGGATGTAGCGATCAGCCAAGGGTTTGAGCGCTACATAGGATCCCAGGCTATTCACAATCGCAAATTGAAATGAGTATGTATCGAGAAACTTTCCTATTACCCAGTCGGCGTATGTTTCTTTATGGTAAAGGTCCACGGGGCCGGCAACTATCGCTCCAGCCTCGATAAAAGACTCTTCCAGTGGGCCGCCACCAAGCAGCAGTGTCACTACATTGAATTGTGAAGTGAGGTGCTGGACAATATTCAGGCTAAGAATAGGCGCGCCGGTTCTCGAAGCCTCATGACTGATTAGCAGAATGGTGGGCTTATCAATAGGCAGTGACTCAATTGGTCGACTCAAAGCAATAGACGGAATACGGCCAAATAGGCCTTCGGCCTGCCCGTGCTCCAAAAAGTGTCGTTCCGGATCAGCAAGCGATGCGAGAACCGGATACATGGCCCGGTAGAAATCGGCATTGAAAGGCTCCGTCGGTTCATGGAGCAGTCCGCCAGCGAGAACCGGCTTTTCGTCTGTGAAGGTGCGAGGTGTCTGCGATATCGATTTTGAAGAACCTAGGCGGCCTTCTTGGATGCCATGGCACAGATAGTGTACGACTGCAGGGGTGCCGGTCGCTTTAACGTCGGGATAAGTTTCGAGGTAGTAGTTTTCGTCAAAAGCTTCTCCATTTGGAAGAATAATCGACGGGAGCCTTTTTTTTATGTCGGGTAAACTGATCAGGCGCCAGAGTCGTGAGTTAAAGAAGCGCTCCCACGAGTCGGACAGTGTTTGAATATGCTCTTGTTTCAGCCCGATTTCACGTTGTGCCCACTCTTCAAGAGAACGATATTTTTGCAAGTCGGCTTCGGCAGCTACTTCGTACTCTGTTAAGGAGTCTTCCAGTTTCTCGAGATAACTCACGAAACGGGCTTCAGAGGTTTTCCATTCTTCCAGATTCGTTTCCAGTTTTTTGTGCTGGGAGCTGAGATCCGCCAGTTTAGATTTGAGACGGGCATTTTCATCGGAAAGTTTAACGATGACGGATTGTTCTTGAGCTGGTTGTTCGTCGTTTTTCATGGTCGTCTTCGACGGTAAATTACTATTGGATGTTGTGGCGCCATTTATCGCTTCAGTTTCGGTAATTAGCGCTTCGAACGGCTCTTTTAAAGAAGTGTATTTCTGGTTGGTATTGGTCAGGGCTTTCAACGCTATCTGGGGATGTTCATTGTTTGAATGCAATGCCACTTTGAGCTCCAAGTCGTTCTGGGTTACTACTTTGGCAGTACTCTCGAAAATTGCGTGCAGCTCTAGGGTCGGCAGCAGGCTTTTTAGCTCTGATAGCATGGGCTGAAGGCGTTCTTTAAAAACTTCACTATTGATAGATATTTTGTCCAGTGCGCACTCATTGAGCAGCGCATAGGTATCGGCAAGTATTTTGGGTTCGATCTGGCCGTTGAACCGTTCGTTTTCGAGGAGCTGAGCGTGACGCAAACCAGTGTCTAGAAGCTCATTGATGTATTTCGATATCTCATCTTCGGTCGGCTCTGGTAGATCAAGCGCCGATGAAATGCGAAGCAGTTCCTGGGGAGGTTTTTTCAGCAAGTTATCGTAACCCACGATCAATCGACTCTCGGAAGTGGTGTAAGCAACCGCTTGCAGCATATGCTCCAGCCAAAGAAGACATGGCTTCAGACTGGCGAATTGATTGCGATAGACTACCGAATTGGCAGCGATCAACGGGCTGTGTAATGCGATGACATAACTTATGTCGAATTCAAGCGCTTTCAGCAGTTTCTGCCAGAAAGGCAATAGCTGCAACAGCAGCGGATCCTCCATGCCCCACATCTGTATGTCAGGCGCTTTGTCGGTGATGAGAGCCTTGGCTTGCTGATAAATCTCATCGATCACGGCGTCGCCATTTAGATCGACATCCAACACACGGCCCCAGCCATTGGCAGAGCCTAGCCGGGTTAACAGCTTGTTGTTGACAGCGATGACGTCTCTGTCTTCCCAAAAACTGGCCGTATTATCCATACCAATCGGATGGAGGGCGTCACCAAGCTCAACGCCCATGGTGCTGAGTGTATGCGCAAGTGTGATGGTTCCGCCGCGGCGCATGCTCAGAACAATAATTATTTTCTTGGCAGTCAAATGGCTATCGTCCTTGGAGAAAATTCAGCGCAGGTAAACAGGGCGAATGCAGGAACTGAGTGCAACACGGTCATTGATGGGTGTAGGGGGTATTATGCTGCATGGCAATAACGTCTTGCATCACCTTGCCCATGACTTTGAACGGGCATTTGAAGTCGAAGCGTTTTGGCGGGCGCCTGGTTGGTTGCAAGGCAATGGCGTTCAGTGTCTCCCGGTTGCGAACCGACAAGTCCGTGCCTTTGGGCCGGTACCGGTAGATTAGAGCGTTGATATTACCATCTGCTTTCTCAATACAACGATTGTTCAAATTATTTCGTCATGGCAAGCCTGGCGGAAGTCTGCCCACTTTTGCGCCTGATGATTTTTCAATCTGCAGTCGCTCATTGCACAAGCGAACGCTGCATCAATGGCAAGACCATCGTAACCGCTCCACAAACCCCACATTCAAAGCGCTTGGCTGATCTCGGAGGCTGTGCTCCCGATTTTTTTCCGGAGCCCGCCCACCATGATGCGACCCGATGCCAAAGTCAAAAAAAGTGTATCTGTACCCAAGCCGGTCGACTTGCGAAAATCCATCGACGGCTTTGATCCGGGTCATCAAACATATCCGCAAGGTCTACGGCTGCCGCGGTTGTGAGTCGGCGCCGGTCACCGCTGGCAAACCTGTTCAGTTAATCGAACAGAGCATGGCCAGTCCGAGCGTGGTGGCGATGCTGCTGACCACCAAGTAGGTCGATGGCTTGCCGCTGCATCGTTTTGAAGCGGTACTGAACCGACATGGCATGGAAGTCCCGTGTCAGGCCCTCACTCGCTGGATCATCCAGTGCGGCGAGCACCGACAACCGCCGTTTGGGTACAGACTAGCGGTCTAACGGGTCGAAAAGTCGCGTTCTTCGACTACACCCCCAGTCGCACACAGGACGTGTGGCTGTGTCTACTGGAAAGTTATCGCGGCTATGTCATGACCGATGATTACGCCGGGCTATAACGCCTTAGCGCTGCAGCCGGGTGTGGGGCGTCTGGCGTGCATGTTCCATGTGCGACGCAAGTTCGTCGATGCTCAAAAGTTACAAGCCAAAGGGGAAGCACATCTGGCGGTGAGTGTATTTAGTGGATTGTATACGAATAAACGACGGCGTCTCTCAGCAGCGCCCGGCGCGACCTGCGCCACGATAGTGTGAGCTCCTCGCAACTCGCAATCCCGAGACCTGCCGGATCCGAAACGACAGGCGACGAGCGGTCCAGGGCTCAGGAACTCCTACGCGCCTGAACGCCTGAACGCCTGAACAGGCATTATCGCAACGACGTCTTGGCAGAGCAGCAGCGCGCTCCAGCTCGAAATTGGACGGTACGTAGGGCGATTCAGCTGCAAGAGGACTAAGTGGCGTTGTATGATCGTCACAGCGTCACCAATGACGGCACGGGAATACGTGTAATCCAGGTCTGCAGAGACCGATGAAGCGCCGGGCTATTGCCCTATTCAGGCAATGAGCTGTTGGAAGAATAAAAAATTCTTATCACTTTAATTAGATTCAGGGCGGAAATACATGCTGCACAAGGATAATAACTTAAACTTGTTACGGTTAGTTGCCGCGCTGATGGTGCTGTACGCTCATTCGTTCGACTGCTACGGTAATGTCCCGGAGATTTTTATTGGTCTCGATTCCTATGGTGGGCTTGGGATTGAGATATTTTTTATTGTTAGTGGCTATTTGATTGCAAAAAGTTGGAGTTTTGATCCTTCGGTAATTAATTTTTTAGTCAAACGATCGCTGCGAATATTTCCAGCCTTGATTGTGGTTGTCGTGGTAACTTCGTTTCTGCTTGGTCCCATTTTTTCAACTTTGACAGTCAAGCAGTATTTCTCGGATCTGGCATTTATTATGTACTTAAAGAATGTAATTTTAAGTCCAGTATTCTATTTGCCGGGCGTTTTGGAGCACGCCAGAATTGCCAATGTGATCAATGGTCCGCTATGGAGTTTGCCTATCGAGTTTTTCATGTATTTGGTCGTTGTGGCGCTAGGGCTTCTATTCAAAGGCGGTCGTCTGATTTACACAGTTGCCACGGCATTGTTTGCGCTGATGGTGGTTTATTGGTGCTGGAGAGATGCGCCTTTGCTGGTGGTTTACGGTACTGATGTAAGAAATATTCCGTTGATAGGCATCTATTTCATGATAGGTGCCTGTTATGCGAAGTGGGGGCTCGAACGGTGGTTCAGTCTCTCCGGCGTAACGGTCATGGTAATGGCAACCCTTCTTTTGGCACCCTACTCATTGATTTCAAAATCCCTGCTATGGCTGACGTTGCCGTATGTCGTTTTAGCATACGGGCTTTCCAGCAGTTGGTTGGGGAGCTTGGTTAACAAGGTCGGTGATTGCTCGTATGGTGTTTATATCTATGCTTTTCCGGTTCAGCAGTTTGTTCTGCTTAAATTTCCTGACATTGCCTATTCAACCTATCTTGTTACTACGGTGGTAATGACTCTCGTGTTGGGGTATGGCTCTTGGCATTTGATTGAAAAAAGGGTTCTAAAATTCAAGCCAAAAAACAAGGCCAGACCTGTATCGAATCGAGTTGATGCCCATTCCGCGTTTAATCCTGTTGGGGGATGAGTTGTAGCTGCGTGGCTGCCGGCAGTCAGTCTCTGCTCGGTTGTTCCCGATTCTTGGGTCCATCCGTCATCCACACAAGCTGCTGGATACCATGGCGACCTGGAGTGTGGGTACGGTCTACCACGCCGCAGCTTACAAGCATGTGCCCATGGTGGAGCACAGCATCGCGGAAGATGTGTTGAATACTTCATTGGTATGCGTGTTTCACATCCTGCAACGGACACATTTTTGACAGGCTCCTGACATCACCTAAATTTTGGAGACAGCTTCGGAAAAGCTGTTTCCTCAATCGATGTCATGGAGCTTCATTTATGCGTACTGGCTATTTCTCCTCCCTCATTTTTGCCTTGCTCACCAGCGCCTCTATCACCGCAGTTGCGGCGCCGACTGTGAAACCGGATACCAGTAATCCCGCTGCAGTTGCGACGATGTCTACCGCCGCGCAGTCCGGCAAGATCAATCTCAATGCTGCCGATGCTTCAACATTGCAAAAGGAACTGTCGGGGGTTGGTGAGGCGAAAGCCCAGGCGATTGTTGCTTATCGTGATATCAATGGCCCGTTCGCTTCCGTGGACGAGTTGCTTGAAGTGAAGGGGATCGGCAAGGCGATTCTGGATCGCAACCGCGATAAGCTGGAAGTGAACTAAGCTGAATATTCAACGCCAAGGGGCCGGTCATTGACCGGCCTTTTTTCATTCTGGCGCGTACTGGGAGGTGGTGCCTTTCGTCGATGCATTTAAAATTACACCTATCATTTATTCTGAGGATTATGAGTATAATAAAACCTGTACCAGTCGAGACGCTTTGACAATTCAAGCGCTCACCCTTCCTCCGCATTCCCAGGAGCTCTGTCATGAATTCTGTCCAGTCCCAAGGTACGGCCCTTGTCACCGGTGCCTCCTCCGGTATCGGCGCTGTTTATGCACAACGCCTCGCATCCCGCGGTTTCGATTTATTGCTGGTGGCTCGCGACCAGCAGCGGCTGGACGAAGCGGCGAGCAAGCTGCGCGCCGAGTATGGTGTGCAAGTCGAGGTGCTCAAGGCAGATCTGACGCAACGGGATGATGTGCTGAAACTTGAACAGCGTCTGCGCAGCGATTCGAGTATCAGTCTGTTGCTCAATAACGCCGGTGTGGCGACGGACGGCTCGCTGGCCAATGCCGATACCGATGAGTTGGAGCGATTGATCCAGTTGAACGTTACGACCGTCACGCGTTTGGCATCGGCGGCGGCCGCCAGTTTTGCCAAGGCGGGGCGAGGCACGATCATCAACATCGCCTCGGTCGTTGCATTGTTTCCCGAGCGTTTCAATGCGACCTACAGCGCCAGCAAGGCGTACGTTTTGAGCCTGACCCAGTCACTGAATGCCGAGCTCGATGGCGCCGGGGTCAAGGTCCAGGCCGTGTTGCCGGGTGTCACGCGTACCGAAATCTGGGAGCGCTCCGGTATCGATGCAACCCAGATTCCTGCTGACATGGTCATGGAAGCTGGAGAAATGGTCGATGCGGCGTTGTCGGGTCTGGATCAGGGTGAATTGATCACCATTCCTTCCTTGCCGAACCTCTCCGAGTGGGAGTCCTATGTAGCGGCGCGTCATGCGATGGCGCCGAATTTGTCCAGAAGCCAGGCCGCCACGCGTTATAAATGACGTGTCAGGCATCGGCATGAGGTGTTTGCAGAATGAGTAATCGTCGAGTGGTTGTAACGGGCATGGGCCTGGTGTCTCCGCTGGGTAGTGGAGTCGAAGCTGTCTGGGCGCGTTTGTTGGCGGGGCAGTCCGGCTTGCGAAATTTGCCGGATGAAGTCGTTGCTGATCTGCCAGCCAAAGTCGGCGGCGTGGTGCCGACGCTGGCCGACGATCCTGAGGCTGGGTTTGATCCAGACCGGGCGACGTCCCCCAAAGAGCAGAAAAAGATGGATCGTTTCATTCTTTTCGCCATGGAGGCGGCTCGGCAGGCGATTGAGCAGGCCGGTTGGCAGGCGCTAACCGATACTGCCCAAGAGCGCACGGCAACCATCATCGGGTCCGGCATCGGTGGTTTCGGTGCGATTGCCGATGCGGTGCGTACTACGGACAGCCGTGGTCCGCGACGTTTGTCTCCGTTCACTATCCCGTCGTTTCTGGTCAATCTGGCGGCCGGACATGTATCTATCCAGCATTGTTTCAAGGGGCCTTTAGGTGCGCCGGTGACAGCCTGTGCGGCTGGGGTTCAGGCAATTGGGGATGCGGCGCGGCTGATTCGAACCGGCGAGGCGGACATCGCGGTATGTGGCGGCGCGGAGGCGGCGATCGATCGCGTCAGTCTGGCCGGGTTTGCCGCGGCTCGCGCCTTGTCCAGCGGTTACAACGACACCCCGCAGCGCGCTTCACGGCCGTTCGACAGCGGGCGCGACGGCTTTGTCATGGGTGAAGGCGCCGGTCTGCTGGTCATTGAGTCACTCCAGCATGCCTTGGCACGGGGTGCTCAACCATTGGCCGAGTTGGTTGGTTATGGCACCAGTGCAGACGCCTATCACCTCACCGCTGGGCCTGAGGATGGCAGTGGTGCACGCCGGGCCATGGCGCTGGCATTGGCGCAAGCCGGGGTAGCGCCAGAACAGGTTCAACACTTGAATGCCCACGCGACCTCGACGCCGGTTGGCGATTTGGGGGAACTGGCGGCGATCAAGGCGTTGTTTGGCACGGATAACAAGATCGCCGTGACATCGACCAAATCGGCGATCGGGCATTTGCTCGGCGCCGCTGGCGGGGTCGAAGCCATATTTACGCTGCTGGCGATCAGGGACCAAATCGTACCGGCAACCCTGAACCTCGAAAATCCCGACCCGGCCGCCGAAGGCGTGGACATCGTCCACGGCCAGGCTCGCCCAATGGCCATCGAGTATGCGCTGTCCAATGGTTTCGGCTTCGGCGGCGTCAATGCCAGCGTGCTGTTCAAGCGCTGGGCCGGCTAGCCTTGCGCTCGCTTCAGCGACTTGCGGGTGACCTCGAGAATCTGCCGGGCCAGCTCGGCGTTCTCGACGTTACGCGAAAGCAGCAATGCCCCCACCAGCGTGGACATGATGACGATGCTGCGTTCTGCAGTTTCTTCGCCATCAAGGGTGTCCTGGATTTGTCGAAGTCGTGCATTGAGCACCGCATCTGAAGTCGGACTCGGCTGCCCGCGCATACCGAGTTCCGATGACATCGTGGGCAATGGGCAGCCTTCATGGGGCGAAGTCTGGTGCCATTGCGAGAGGTAGGCATCGATGAAGGCCTCTAGCGGTCGATCCTGCGCGAACAACTCGGCGCACACGACATCAACCTCGTCGCCTGCCGCCCGCAATGCCTTTTCCACCAATTCATCCTTGGACTTGAAGTGCGAGTAGAAGCCACCGTGAGTCAAGCCCAGCGCTTTCATCAAAGGTTGCAGGCCGGTCGCGCCGATTCCGTCACGGCGAAAGCGCACGGAAGCTTCCTTGATGATGCGTTGGTGAGTCTGGGCTTTATGGTCCTGCGAGTAACGCATCTGATATCTCCACATCAATGCGCCATATTAACCAATGAAAATTGGATGGTGACTGTACTTCTATTTCTAAAAAGCATGCAGTTGCGTTGTGCCTGGTGCAAATAAGTAATTACTGGCACGAATAGTGATTACTCAATGGCTGACGATTGTTGAACAATCACGAGGCAATGAGTATGAACAGCGGACTGTCACTGGCCGATCACATCACCCTGGAGTTACGCGCCGACATCATCGGTGGACGCTTGCTGCCTGGCATGGCGCTGGTGGAAAACGACCTGGTGTCTGCCTACAACGCCTCGCGCAACACGATCCGAGAAGCCTTGCACCGCCTCGGCCAGGAAGGCTTGACGCGATACGTGCGCAACAAAGGCGTGATGGTGCGAAAGTTGGGCTGTGATGATGTACGGGACCTGTTCAAGGTCCGGCGCACGCTGGAACTGCAGGCCATCAGCGCCAGTCGCCCCCTGCGCGATTATCAGTCCGACCGGATGCTCGAAGCCCTGGAAGCCACGGAGCTGGCGCGGGAGCGCGAGGACTGGCGCGCCGTCGGCACTCATAGCCTGCACTTTCATCAGCACGTAGTCGGGTTGCTGCGCAGCCCACTGTTCGATGAATTCTTTACCAATGTCGTCGCGCAATTGCGCCTGGTGTTTTGTACGGCGCCTGATCAGTCGCGCTTTCAGGCGCCGTGGCTGGCCCGTGACCGTCAGATCCATGAACTTCTGGCCGAAGGCGACAAGCGCGCGGCCGAGGAGGCCATGAGCCTGTATCTCGATGACTCTGAACACCTGTTGCTGCAAATGCTTACCCCATCTTCCCATCACTGATCGAGGATTCGTGCCATGTACAAAGACTATCCGGCGGCCTATCAAGTCAGCAAAGGCTCGGCCTTGCAGGTGGATAAAGCCTTTTATGAGCGGGTTCGCGATGCGAAGGACGGGCGCACGCTCATCGAGTCGTTCGAAGTGCCGATTCGCACCGGTCGCGCCTGGAAAGTCCCGGCCGGCCATGTGTTTCGCGTGACGACACCGGTCGGGCCGCAAGTGGGTGACTTCAACGTCTGGAATGCCAACGACCCGCGTGAACGGTTGTGGGCATCGCGCACCCGGCAGCTACAAGGCGCACACGTCAGCACCCATGACCGGCTCTGGTCGAACCTGCCATTTTTGCGGCCATTGGTGACCATCACCGACGACAGCCTGGCGGGCTATGGGATCGATGAGCATGGCGGTCGCCTGCACGATTTGCTCGGCACCCGTTGCGATCCTTATGTGAACAAAATGCTCACCGGCGAAGATTTCCACCATCACTGTCACTCCAACCTGACTCGCGCCGTGCTGCCCCATGGCCTGACCGAGTTCGACGTGCACGATGTGTTGAATATTTTCCAGTGCACGGGGCTGAACCACGACGACATGTACTTCATGAAAGCGTGTCCGGCCAAGAAGGGCGATTACCTGGAATTTTTCGCCGAGATCGACCTGCTGTGCGCACTCTCGACTTGCCCGGGCGGCGATCTGTCGCTGGCCATGTGGGGGCCGGATGCACAAGACCCGTTGAGCGTGTGCCGCCCGTTGGGAGTGGAGATTTATCGGCTGGAGGATTCGTTGCTGGAGGGATGGAGCCAGCCGGAACGTGCCGCGTACAAAGGCATGCACGGCTTGCACATCGCCAAGGCGGAGTGGGAAAAGTAGCCCGGGGTCCCTGTAGGAGCGAAAAACAAACCTCGCTGATAAGGGCGTAATACTGTTCAGTTAAGGACGAACATTGTACCTGTGGCGAGGGAGCTTGCTCCCGCTGGGGCGCGAAGCGGCCCCCAAATAGGACTGCTGCGCAGTCCAGCGCGAGCAAGCTCGCTCGCCACAGCTTACTGATTACCCGGACTATCTCCTAAATGAACAGCATTACGCTGATAAAGGCGTTTTTTTGCTCAGCGGTCCTGCGCATCCTTGGCGTCCGCTTCCGCGTTACGTTCGGCTACGCGTCGACGTTGCTCTTCGGTCAGATCAACCTTGGTGGCGGTGTCACGCAACATCATCAAACCGCCAACGATGGAGCCGATGGCTACGATCAGAATCAACCAGGCATACCAGGGCATAAGGCTCTCCTTAAGGGCACGCCGATCGGCGGGTTTCGTCAATCGATCGTGCATACCACTTTGAGCGATTTGTTTTCGCACTGGTTCCATTCTATGCCTGATATGACATCAGCACGCCTACTGTTTAAAGCCCGGTCAGCATGGCATCTGCCGGCGCATCGGCACGCGATTGCGCGGTGAGCATGAAGTACACGAAACCGGCCACCATGAAGGCCAGGAAAATCAGGCCGATCAGTGTGTTGAACCAGGCCATCGCCACCAGGCAAACCACGGCGAGCACTAATGCAATGAAGGGCACCAGTGGATAGCAGGGCGCGCGGAAACTGCGCTCCAGGTTCGGCTCGGTTTTGCGCAGTTTGAACAGGCTGAGCATGCTCATGATGTACATCACGATGGCGCCGAACACGGCCATGGTGATCATCGCAGCAGTCAGGGTCATGCCGCCAAGGTTGATCAAACCATCGCTGTAGATCGCCGCAATGCCGATCACGCCGCCGGCAATGATCGCCCGGTGTGGCGTCTGAAAGCGCGACAGTTTAGCCAGCGAGGCCGGCAGGTAACCGGCGCGGGCCAATGCGAAAAATTGCCGCGAGTAGCCAAGGATAATCCCGTGGAAACTCGCCACCAGCCCGAACAGGCCAATCCAGACCAGCATGTGCAACCAGCCCGAGCTTTCGCCCACTACGGTTTTCATCGCCTGTGGCAACGGGTCATTGATGTTTGACAGGGTGCGCCAGTCGCCGACGCCACCAGCAAAGAACATCACGCCCATTGCCAGCAGCACCAGGGTCAGGATGCCGCTGATATAAGCCTTGGGGATCGTCCGTTTCGGATCTTTGGCTTCTTCGGCAGCCATGGCCGCCCCTTCGATGGCCAGGAAGAACCAGATTGCGAATGGAATCGCTGCGAACATCCCGGCAATCGCCGGTGTGCCGAACAGATCGGAACCGGCCCAGCCATTGAGGGCGAAGTTGCTGAAGCTGAACGCCGGCGCGACCACACCCATGAACACCAGTAACTCGACGACCGCCAATACACAGACCACCAGTTCGAAGGTCGCCGCGAGTTTCACCCCGAGGATGTTCAGGCCCATGAACACGATGTACGCGCCGACGGCCGCGTGTTTCGGGTCGAGGGCGGGAAATTGCACGTTGAGGTAGGCGCCAATGGCCAGTGCGATGGCCGGCGGGGCGAAGACGAACTCGATCAGCGTCGCCAGCCCGGCGATCAATCCGCCTTTTTCGCCAAAGGCTCGGCGACTGTAGGCAAACGGGCCACCGGCATGGGGAATCGCCGTGGTCAACTCGGTGAAACTGAAAATGAAGCAGGTGTACATGGTGGCGACCATGAATGAGGTCACCAGAAAACCCAACGTCCCGGCCACGCCCCAGCCATAACTCCAGCCGAAATACTCACCGGAAATCACCAGCCCGACCGCAATGCCCCACAGGTGCAGGGTGCCCAGCGTGGGTTTGAGTTGTGTGTTCATGCGTTTGCTCCCTGAACGGTTTGGACAGCTCGGGGAGGGCGTGTGCAGTGGGCGTGCCATTTGGCGAATTTGGGTCGTAAAGCATGGAAAGCTGTCGTATCGGGGATATCAGGCGCCTGGATGGGTGATTTTTGGTGCGCTACTTGAGAGCATTGCTTTTTAGCTTGCCGTCTTCGTGGGCAAGTCGCTTCACGATTTGGCAGATCGCAGATCACTGCGGTCTACGAGGCCGCTTTTGAGAAGGGGCAAGCAGTGCAAGGAAACCTGGTCAGATCCCTCCTAAAACTCAAGGGGACCAGCGGTCTGACCAGGACGAAGGTGGTAATGAGGCGAGACTATCGAGTGTCTGGGTTATGAAAAGACGTCAGCATCCTTGAACAACGCCGCCGCCTGATCCTTTGCCGACAGCTGCGGTACTTCATCGAGTTGCCAGTCGATGGCCAGGTCCGGGTCATCCCAACGGATGCTGCGTTCAGCAGATGGGGTGTAGTAGTCGGTGGTTTTGTAGAGAAATTCAGCGAACTCACTCAGTACCACGAACCCGTGGGCGAAACCTTCCGGAACCCAGAGCTGGCGATGGTTCTCGGCGGACAGGCGCACAGCAACCCATTTACCAAAATGCGACGAGCTGCGACGAATGTCCACGGCAACGTCGAGTACTTCACCGACGGTCACGCGAACCAATTTACCTTGGGTGTTTTCCAGCTGGTAATGCAAGCCACGCAATACGCCTTTTTGAGAGCGCGAATGATTGTCCTGAACGAATTGTGTGTCGAGCCCCGTCGCTTCTTCGAAAGCCTTGGCATTGAAGCTCTCATAAAAGAAGCCTCTCTCATCACCAAATACCTTCGGTTCGATTATCAGAACACCGGGTAGATCGGTGGTGATTACATTCATGTTGTTTCTCCGGCAATAGACGTAATGGTCGACATTCTTGCTCAAAGCACGCTGAGGCGCGAGGGGCGATGACGAGCAGTTTATCGGCGATGTGAGTTCAGCGAGCCATGACACACGGGCTTGCCCGTCCAGATCCCGCTGTAACGCCCGCATAAACCCACTCTTTACACTTTCTTTATGCCCTGCCACACCCCTCGATCTCGTTCCTTTACAGCCTCCCTGCCGACAATGACTCCACACGCGGCAATGCGCCGTAACACGGAGAATTTCCATGAGCGTTCTGGACGGGGTGTCACTGCTACTGGCAGTGGGGCTGTTCATTTATCTGTTGGTTGCGCTGTTGCGCGCGGACCGGAACTAGGAGCGGCTATGCACAGTTATGACTATTGGCTGATCCTGGCGTTTTTTGCGTTGGTATTGGTCCCGGCACCGTTTCTCGGGCGTTTCTACTACAAGGTCATGGAAGGGCAGCGCACCTGGTTGACGCCGATCCTCGGCCCGGTCGAGCGTGGCTGTTATCGACTGTCCGGGGTCGATCCGCACGCCGAACAGAGCTGGCAGAAGTACGCGCTGGCCTTGCTCGCCTTCAACCTCGCGGGCTTCTTGCTGCTGTTCTCGATCCTGCTGTTCCAGGACCATCTGCCGCTCAACCCGCAGAACCTGCCGGGGCAGGAGTGGACGCTGGCGTTCAACACCGCCGTCAGCTTCATGACCAACACCAACTGGCAGTCCTACAGCGGCGAAGCGTCGTTGAGCTACCTGAGCCAGATGGTCGGTCTCACCGTGCAGAACTTCGTCAGCGCCGCCACCGGCCTGGCCGTGCTGGTGGCGCTATGCCGTGGCATTGGCCGCAAATCGACCAAAAGCCTTGGTAACTTCTGGGTCGACATGACCCGCGCCACCCTCTACGGCTTGTTGCCGATGTGCCTGTTGCTGGCGCTGTACCTGGTCTGGCAGGGTGTGCCGCAAACCTTCGCGCAGTATGTGAACGCCGTGACGATGCAAGGCGTCGATCAGGTGATCCCGCTCGGTCCTGCTGCCAGCCAGATTGCGATCAAGCAATTGGGCACCAACGGTGGTGGCTTCTTCGGCGTCAACTCGGCGCATCCGTTCGAGAACCCGACGGCGTGGAGCAACCTGTTCGAACTGGCGTCGATCATTCTGATCCCGGTAGCCCTGGTGTTCACCTTCGGCCACTACGTGAAAGACCTGCGTCAGAGCCGCGCGATCATCGCCTGCATGTTGGCGCTGTTCCTGATCGGCGGTGCCACCTCGCTGTGGGCTGAATACCAACCGAACCCGACCCTGAACAACGCTGCTGTCGAACAGACCGCACCGCTGGAAGGCAAGGAAGCGCGCTTCGGCACCACCGCCACTGTGCTGTGGTCGGTGACCACCACTGCCGCCTCCAACGGCTCGGTCAACGGTATGCACGACAGCCTTAACCCGCTGAGTGGCATGGTCGCGCTGGTCAACATGATGGTCGGCGAAGTGATCTTCGGCGGCGTCGGTGCCGGGCTCTATGGCATGTTGCTCAACGTGTTGATCGCCGTGTTCCTGGCGGGCCTGATGATCGGCCGCACCCCGGAATACCTCGGCAAGAAACTGCAGGCCAGGGAAGTCCAGCTGTTGGTGGTGACTTTGATGGTCATGCCGATCGGCGTGTTGGTGCTCGGCGCGATTGCTGCCAGCCTGCCAGGTCCGGTGGCGGCGGTGAGCAACCCGGGTGCCCACGGTTTCAGTCAGTTGCTTTATGCCTACACCTCGGCCAGCGCCAACAACGGTTCCGCGTTCGGTGGCTTTAGCGCCAACACGCCATTTCACAACCTGATGCTGGGCCTGGGCATGTTGATCGGTCGCTTCGGCTACATCCTCCCGGTACTGGCCCTGGCCGGCAGCCTGGCGATGAAGAAAACCGCACCGATCGGCCAGAACAGCTTCCCTACCCACGGCCCGCTGTTCGTGACCCTGCTGACCGTGACCATTTTGCTGGTGGGTGGTTTGACCTTCCTGCCGACCCTGGCGCTGGGTCCAATCGCTGAACACTTGAGCATGGGTTTCTGAGGACTATTTGATGAATATGCCCGTCACCAAGACCGTCGCCGCGAAAGCGCCGGAGCAACCGAAAACCGCGATCTCGGCCCTCTGGCGTCCGGCGCTGGTGCAAGCCTTCGTCAAGCTCGACCCACGCCAGTTACAGCGTGCGCCAGTGATGCTGGTGGTCGAACTGACCGCGATCCTGACCACCGTGCTGTGCTTCATTCCAGACACGGCGGTGCCGACCTTCGTCGCCGCGCAAATCGCCGTGTGGCTGTGGTTCACCGTACTGTTCGCCAACTTTGCCGAAGCCCTGGCCGAAGGTCGTGGCAAGGCGCGCGCCGACAGCCTCAAGGCCGGCAGTGAAGGCCTCAGCGCTCGCCGCAAAACCAGCAACGGCACCTTTCAAGTGGTGCCGGCCGCCAGCCTGCGCAAGGGCGATGTGGTGCGTGTTGAAGCGGGGGAGATGATTCCCGGTGACGGCGAGGTGATCGAGGGTATCGCTGCGGTTAACGAAGCGGCGATTACCGGCGAGTCCGCACCAGTGATCCGCGAGTCCGGCGGCGACCGCTCGGCCGTCACCGGCAACACGCGGCTGGTGTCCGACTGGCTGTTGGTGAAGATCACCGCCAACCCCGGTGAGTCGACCCTGGACCGCATGATCGCTCTGGTCGAAGGCGCCAAACGCCAGAAAACCCCGAACGAAGTGGCCCTCGACATCTTGCTGATCGGCCTGACCCTGATCTTCCTGCTGGTGGTCGTCACCCTGCAACCGTTCGCCCACTTCGCCAATGGCAGCTTGCCGTTGGTGTTCCTGGTGGCGTTGTTGGTCACGCTGATTCCGACCACCATCGGCGGCTTGCTGTCGGCCATCGGTATTGCCGGGATGGATCGCCTGGTGCGTCTGAACGTGATCGCCAAGTCCGGTCGCGCCGTGGAAGCGGCGGGGGACGTGCACGTCCTGTTGCTGGACAAGACCGGCACCATCACTTTCGGTAACCGTCGTTGCAGTGCGGTTTACGCGGCCCCGGGCGTCACCTCCAAAGAGCTGGCCGAAGGCGCGTTGTTCGCCTCGCTGGCCGATGACACGGCTGAAGGCAAGTCCATCGTCGAGTACCTGCGTGCCCTGTACCCGCAACCGGAACCGGAGCCTGAGTTGTTGACCGGCGTGCCGTTCAGCGCTGAAACGCGGCTGTCGGGTGTCGATTATCAAGGTCGCGTGTACCGCAAAGGTGCGGTGGATTCGTTGCTGACCTTCGTCGGTCTCAAGCGCGCTGATCTGGCCCCGGCCCTGTCGCGGGAAATCGACAAGATCGCCCAGAGTGGCGGCACTCCGTTGCTGGTCTGTGCCGACGGCAAACTGCTCGGTGCGATCCACCTCAAGGACGTGGTCAAGCCCGGCATCCGCGAGCGTTTCGCCGAGCTGCGCAAACTGGGGATTCGCACGGTCATGGTGACCGGCGACAACCCGCTGACCGCTGCGGCGATCGCGGCCGAAGCGGGTGTGGATGACGTCCTCGCCGAAGCCACGCCGGAGAAAAAACTGGCGCGCATCCGTCACGAGCAGAACGACGGTCGCCTGGTTGCCATGTGCGGCGACGGCGCCAACGACGCCCCGGCCCTGGCCCAGGCAGACGTCGGCATGGCGATGAACGACGGCACGCAAGCCGCGCGTGAGGCGGCGAACATGGTCGACCTCGACAGCGACCCGACCAAACTGCTGGACGTGGTGCAGATCGGTAAAGAGCTGTTGGTGACCCGTGGCGCGCTGACGACGTTCTCCATCGCCAACGACGTGGCCAAGTACTTCGCGATTCTGCCGGCGCTGTTTGCCGCGATCTACCCGCAACTGGGCGTGTTGAACGTGATGCACTTGAGCAGTCCGCAGAGCGCGATTCTCTCGGCGATCGTGTTCAACGCCTTGATCATCGTGGTGCTGATTCCGCTGGCGTTGCGCGGTGTACGAGTCCAGGCGGCCAGTGCCGCGGCCTTGCTGCGACGCAATCTGCTGATCTACGGGCTGGGCGGGATCCTGGTGCCGTTCGTGGGCATCAAGGCGATCGACATGCTGTTGACGGCATTGCATCTGGTTTAGCTGGTAGCGGGTGGCTGGAGAGGGGCTTTTTGTGGCGAGGGAGATTGCTCCCGCCGGGCTGCGAAGCAGCCCCAACCCAGACACCGCATTTGTTCAGGCGCATCACATTTACCAGGTTTACGACTGCTGCGCAGTCGAGCGGGAGCAAGCTCCCTCGCCACAGGTAATGAGTTTGTTTTCACCGAATTCGAGGATTTTGAAATGTCCACAATGATACGTCCGGCCTTGAGCCTCTTGGTCTTGATGACCCTGATCACCGGCGTCGCTTATCCCCTGGTGGTCACTGGCGTGGCCCAGGTTGCGTTCCCGGATCAAGCCAATGGCAGCCTGGTGCGCGATGCCGAGGGCAAGGTTCGTGGCTCCTCGCTGATTGCCCAGGATTTCGTGGGTGACGCCTGGTTCCATCCACGGCCATCGGCCGGTGCATTTGCCACCGTGTCCAGCAGTGCCAGCAACCTGTCGCCGAGCAATCCGGCGCTGGCGACCCGGGTGATCGACGATGCCAATAAACTGCTGGTGCCCGGTCAGGGCCCGGTGCCGTTGGCGCTGATTACCACCTCCGGCAGCGGCCTCGATCCACACTTGCCACCGGCGGCGATTGCCTATCAACTGGCACGTGTCGCGGCGGCGCGCAATCTGCCGGTGGCGACCCTGCAGAACTTGCTGGACGCGCACGTCGAGCAACCGTTGGTGGGGCCGCCGGTGGTGAACGTGCTGGAGTTGAATCTGGCCCTCGAAAAACTGTAAGTGAATGGCGCCGCCAATCGCGGGCAAGCCCGCTCCCACAGGGATTTCAGATTTTTGAGAACCTTGTGGGAGCGGGCTTGCCCGCGATGGCGATAGAACAATCGCCCCATCAACATCTGAAAAAGTGAGCTTCAAGCATGAGCGACTCCGGCCGCGCCGACGCGCTGTTAGCAGACCTGCCCCGGGACGGCCGGGGCCGACTCAAGGTTTTCCTCGGTGCGGCACCCGGTGTCGGCAAGACCTACGCCATGCTGCAGGCGGCGCACACGCAACTGCGCCAGGGGGTGAAAGTCATCGCCGGTGTGGTGGAAACCCACGGTCGCGCTGAAACCGAAGCGTTGCTCGGCGGCTTGCCACAGCAACCCTTGGTGCGCTCGGAATACCGTGGCGTGATGCTCGAAGAGATGGACCTTGACGGCCTGCTCGCGGCCAAACCGAAACTGGTGCTGGTAGACGAACTCGCCCACAGCAACGCCCCTGGCAGTCGCCACGCCAAACGCTGGCAAGACATTCAGGAATTGCTCGCTGCCGGCATCGACGTGTTCACCACCGTCAACGTCCAGCACCTGGAAAGCCTCAACGATCAGGTCCGTGGCATTACCGGCGTGCAGGTCCGCGAGACATTACCGGACTGGGTGCTGCAAGAGGCCTACGAACTGCTGCTGATTGACCTGCCGCCGCGCGAACTGCTCGAGCGTCTGCGCGACGGCAAGGTCTACGTGCCGGAGCAGGCGCGAGCCGCCATCGATGCATTTTTCACCCAGACCAACCTCACCGCCCTGCGCGAACTGGCGATGCAAACCGCAGCGGCCCAGGTCGATAACGATCTGGCCCAGGGGTATCGCCAACTGGGTCAAGCCGCGCCGGCCGTGAGGGGACGCTTGTTGGTCGGGGTCGACGGCGATGCCCAGGCAGAGCGTCTGGTGCGACATGCCAGCCGTGTCGCCCAGCGCCGGCACTTGCCCTGGAGCCTGGTGCATGTGGAAAACGGCAGTGTGCGAGACGAGCAGTCGCGCCTGCGTCTGCAAAGCGCCCAGCAACTGGCTGAACGCCTGGGGGGCGAGGTGGTGCACCTGCGCGCCGGCGAGGTGGCGAAGACCTTGATCCAGCACGCTGCCGAGCGCCGTGCCAGCCTGGTACTGGTCGGCCAGTCCCGGGCGCGATGGCGTCGACGGTTGTTCGGGGGAGGGCTGGCCTCACGCTTGTTGCGCGATGCGCACGGGTTGGAAATCAACGTCCTTGCCAGTGACGAAGAACAATATCCGCCCCGCCAACGACCGGCGCACTCGCTGGTCTGGTTCGATTATGCGCTGGCGGTGGTGGCGACGATTCTGGCCAGCGCCCTGGCCTGGGGAGTGGCCAGTATTTTGCCGTTGCCGAACATCTCGCTGGTGTTCCTCGCCGCAGTGTTACTGGTGGCGGTGCGCAGCAGTCTCGGGCCGGCGCTGGCCTGTGCCGCGTTGTCGTTTCTGACGTATGACTTCCTGTTCATTCCGCCGAATTTTTCCTTCAGCATCCAGCGCGAAGAAGACGTGCTCACCTTGTTGTTCTTCCTGCTGATGGCGGCCCTCACCGGCAACCTCGCGGCACGCCAGCGCCGGCAACTGGAGGCCTTGCGCGATACCCAGGAAGAAACCACCGAACTGCTCGACCTGTCGCGCAAACTCACCGCCGCCACGGACCGTCAGGCGGTGATCAGCGCCGCCGCCCAGCACCTCAATGGCTGGAGCGACTTGCAACTGTGCCTGCTCAATCGGGACGGTCAAAGCGGCTGGAAAGTCGAAACCGGTGGGCCGCTGGCGTTTACTGAAGCCGAGCGCGCTGCCGCCGATTGGGCCTGGCAACACGATCAACCGGCCGGCGCCGGCACCGGGACGCTGCCATTCGGGCGCTGGTGGTGGTGGCCGCTGTCGGTGGAGGATGGTCCGCTGGCGCTGCTCGGTGTCTGCGCCAAGGAAGGCCAGACCTTGAGCGGCCAGCGCCGGCGCTTGTTGACCGCGCTGAGTCAACCGTTGGCCCAGGCCCTGGCTCGCGCGCAACTGGCCGATGATCTGGAAGCCGCACGTCTGCACGGCGAGACCGAGCAACTGCGCAGCGCCTTGCTGGCCTCGGTGTCCCACGATTTGCGCACGCCGCTGACCTCCATGCGCGGCAGCATCGACAGCTTGTTGGCTCTCGGTGAGGCGATCCCGCTGGAGGATCGCCGCGAATTGCTCGAAGGCACCCGCGATGAAGCCGAACGCCTTGACCGCTATATTCAAAACCTCCTGGACATGACGCGCCTCGGTCACGGCGCCTTGAAGCTGGCGCGGGACTGGGTGTCGCCGGCCGACATCGTCGGCAGTTCGCTCAATCGCCTGCGTGCGGTGCTGGCGCCGTTGCAGGTCAGTGTCGAGGTCCCGGCGCAGTTGCCGCTGCTGTATGTCCACGCCGCACTGATCGAACAGGCATTGATCAATGTGCTGGAAAACGCCGCGCGTTTCTCGCCGATGCATGGCCGCCTGCAATTGCGCGCTGGTGTCGCTGACCAAGAGCTGTTTTTCTCGGTAAGTGATGAGGGGCCGGGCATTCCCGAGGCTGAGCGAGCGAAGATTTTCGACATGTTCTACACCGCGGCACGGGGTGATCGCGGCGGGCAGGGCACGGGGCTGGGGCTGGCGATCTGTCAGGGCATGGTGGGCGCCCATGGCGGTCGTATCAGTGTCGCCGACGGCATCGAAGGACGCGGCACCTGCATCACTTTGCACTTGCCATTGCAGGAACAGCCCGCCTTTGAAAGTGAACGTTGAAAGTGAAGCCTGATACCCTTTGGAACTCTCCATGCCGCGACCGGAAACCATGAGCCAGACCGCGACCATTTTGGTCATCGACGACGAACCGCAGATCCGCAAATTCCTGCGCATCAGCCTCGCTTCCCAAGGCTACAAAGTGCTGGAAGCCGGCACCGGCACCGAAGGCCTGGCCCAGGCTGCGTTGAACAAACCGGACCTGCTGGTGCTCGACCTTGGGCTGCCGGACATGGACGGCCAACAAGTGCTGCGCGAATTTCGCGAGTGGTCCAAGGTGCCGGTGCTGGTGCTTTCGGTGCGCGCTGGCGAAGGGCAGAAAGTCGAAGCGCTGGATGGCGGCGCCAACGACTACGTGACCAAGCCGTTCGGCATTCAGGAGTTTCTGGCGCGAATACGCGCGCTGTTGCGCCAGGCGCCGGTGGGCGAGGCTCAGCAAGCGGCACTGACCTTCGGTCCGCTCACCGTGGACCTGGCCTATCGCCGGGTGTTGCTCGATGGCGCCGAAGTCGCGTTGACCCGCAAGGAATACGCGGTGCTGGCGCAACTGGCGCGGCATCCGGGGCGGGTCATCACCCAGCAGCAGTTGCTCAAGGACATTTGGGGGCCGACTCACACCGAGGACAGTCACTATCTGCGGATCGTGGTCGGGCATCTGCGGCAGAAACTGGCGGACGATCCGACCCAGCCGCGGTTTATCGTGACCGAGGCGGGCGTGGGGTACCGGTTGTTGAGTGAGGGTGGTCTTCAGGCTGGTGCTGGCTGATCGGGCCCCATCGCGGGCAAGCCCGGCTCCCACAGGCTTGAGCGGAACACAACATTTGTGAAGGCCACTGAACTTGTGGGAGCTGGCTTGCCAGCGATGAGGCCATTGCATCGACTCGAGAAATCTCAGGACTCGCGCTCGCTCTCATAACGATCCAGCGTGTCCCGCGCAATCTCGCGTCCCAGCGCGATCAACTCCGGCGCCTTGTAGAACTCGAAAAACCGGCACACCCGCTTCGGCACGTTGATCAGGATGTCCGGCGGGTACCCGGCAATCTTGTACTGCGCCAACGACGTCTGCATCACCTCGAAACTCTGGTTGATCAGGTCCAGCAAGGACGCCGGCCCGACGTTGTCGATGATGAATGAACCGGTGGCGGATTTCGGCGCGCCGTCGCGTTCAGGCGCGGCAGCCGGTTGCTGGGCCTCGGGTTCGGCGGATTCGATCCAGGGGTTGATCTCGGCTGCTGCTGCCAGCAACGCTTCTTTTTCCAGCAGCAACAATTGCTCGGCCGGCTTGCGCCGGAACGGCATCTTCGAACCGAGGGAATTGATCAGTCTGTCGAAGCGGGTCTTGAACGCGGCCGGGCGTTGGATCACCGGCAGTTGATAGTGTCGCTGGTTGGTGGAGTTGAGGTTGACGGCGATGATCAAGTCGCAGTGACTCGATACCACCGGCACGATCGGCAGCGGGTTGAGAATGCCGCCATCCACCAGCATGCGATTGCCTTGCATCACTGGCGTAAACAGGCTCGGAATCGCCGCCGAAGCCCGCATGGCCTGGTGCAGACAACCTTCCTGGAACCAGATTTCCTGTTGGTTGGTCAGGTCGGTGGCCACCGCCGTATAGGGGATGCGCAGGTCTTCGATATTGATTTCGCCAACGATCTTGCGGATCTGTCCGAAGACTTTTTCCCCGCGTATCGCTCCCAGGCGAAAACTGACGTCGACAAGGCGCAAAACGTCGAGGTAATCCAGGCTCTCTATCCAGTTACGATACTCATTGAGTTTGCCGGCGGCATAGATCCCGCCGACCACCGCGCCCATGGAGCAACCGGCAATGCAGGCGATGTCGTAGCCACGCCGCTCAATTTCTTCGATAACGCCAATATGGGCATAGCCGCGGGCTCCACCTGAACCCAATACCAGTGCGACACGCTTCTTCATGAACCGCCCTCGTTTTAATGGTTCAACAATGCACCTATCGTGGGGCGTGCTTCAATCGTTATGGTCGTTCGGTGGGGTGGATGCGTCGTTTTTTCGACATTCCATGGCGGCGGGTGGTTATTCTCGCGAGCGCTATAGTTGCTCTGGCGATGGACGGCACTTTTCCCGCGCCAGACCGTCCTACGTGGATGATTGTTTACCTATCTTTGAGGAGTGAGTGATGAAAGCCTGGATTTGTGTGCCATTGATTGCCCTGGCGCTTGCCGGTTGTGCCGGTAAAACCGCTTACCGTGACAGTTGCGGCAGCAACCTTGACGCCGCGTGGCATGAACTGGACCTGGCCAAAGCGGAAGGTTTCGCCGGGACAGTCAGTTACTCCAAGGCATTGTCACTGTTGACCGCGGCCAAGACCCAACAGCAATTCGAGGGTTTTGAAGGCTGCTCCCACAAGGCCGAGAAGGCACGTTTCTATATTCGTGAGTCACGGGCGGGGCGTTGAGGCATGATGTGAGGCTGCCATTGGGGTAATCCCGTTCAAGGAGCAAGCGATGTCTACCTTGATTGACCGGTTAGTCGCTCACGTTTTAGGGCTGGATGTCCATCTGCTGGCCTGCCAGGCGCGCTTGAGTGCCCACACTGACCCGGAAGCGCTGCACGAACTGCGCACCACCGTGCGTCGATTGCGCAGCCTGTTGCGGCCATTGCGTGGCTTGCCCGGTGTCGAACAACTGGAAGCGGCAGCCTCTGCGGTTGGCCAATTGACCACGCCCTTGCGCGATCGCGAGGTGCTGGCGGCGTATCTGCTCCAGCACGGTCAACCCGAGGCGGCGCAGCGGCGCATGGCGCAGATGGCCGAAGCCTATCCTGCGGTGGCGGTCAGTCCTGAACTGGCGCATTTGCTGATGATCGTCGATGCCTTTCCGCGGTTCCTGCGGGCCGCCCAGCGTCAGGGCTTGCTCAAGGGCCTGCGCAGGCGCATCGAAAAGCGCCTGGCCAGGCAATGGAAGAAACTCGACGAGGCCCTGCACGACCCTGCCCATGACCGTCATCGTTTACGTCTGCTGATCAAGCGCGTGCGTTATGGCATCGAAGCCTATCCCGAACTGGATCGACTGCCAGCCAAGGCTTTACCTCGCTTGAAGTCCGCGCAAAGTGCCCTGGGTGATTGGCATGACTGCTGGCAATGGCTGGCCAGGGCAGAGCAGGAGGCGGATTTGCAGCCCTGTGTCGCAGTCTGGAAAACCACGATGGTCAATGCTGAGCAGCGTGCTGATCGTGTCCTGGATAAGCTCAGCAAGGCCTGCTTCAGACCCTGAATACACTCAGGACTTGATGGGGGGCGAGGTTGCCCCTCACAGGCTTCCTTGCCCCACATCAATCCCGTTCGGCTTATCTGTCATTTAATTTGGCCGTAATCATCACTGTGCCCGCCGCGCCGGCTGGTTAACATTCCTTCATCCTTTTCCTGCCTTGAGGTTTGCATGCGTTTTTCCGATCTGCTCGATGCTGTCCGTCGCCAGCCGCTGGAGCTGTCCATTCCGGCCGGATGGGCTCAGGGCCGAGCCAGTTTCGGTGGCCTGGTGGCTGCCTTGCAATACGAAGCCATGCGCGCCAGGGTACCGGCGGATCGGCCGGTGCGTTCGCTGGCGATCACCTTTGTGGGTCCGGTCGAGCCGGAAGTGCCGGTCAGTTTCGAAGTCGATGTGTTGCGCGAAGGCAAAGCCGTCAGCCAGGTGCTGGGCCGGGCCATGCAGAAGGGGCAGGTGGTGACGTTGATCCAGGGCAGTTTCGGCGCCTCGCGCCCTTCGGAAGTGGCGGTGACGGCGCAACCGGCCCCGGAAATGAAACACTGGGACGACTGCCAGGAACTGCCCTACATCAAGGGTGTAACCCCGGAATTCATGCGGCACCTGGCGATGCGCTGGAGTGTCGGCGGGCTGCCGTTCACCGGCAACACATCGCGTCAGATGGGCGGCTGGGTGCGTTTGCGGGGCGATGTGAAGGAAGAGCCGGTCACGGAGTCGCACATCCTGGCACTGGTCGACGCCTGGCCACCGGCGCTGATGCCGTTTCTAAAGAAGCCGGCGATGGGCAGCACCCTGACCTGGACCATCGAATTCGTGCAGCCGTTGCTTGAGCTGAGCACCCTGGACTGGTGCAAATACCTCGTCGAAACCGAACATGCCGCCGACGGCTACGGCCATGCCGCCGCGAAGCTGTGGGATGCACAAGGCCGGTTGATTGCCATGAGCCGCCAGACCGTGACGGTGTTCGCCTGATCAATGACGGCGGTGGCGTTCACGCCAGGCGCGCCACCAGCCGCCACTGAAGAAAAAACGCGGGAAGGTCAGGAACTGCTCGACCAGCAGGCGCGAGACGGCATCCTTGCGATCACTGAACGGCTCGGACGCTTGCGCCTCCAGGCTGTGCCCGTGACGTTGCAAGGCCAGCGCGGCCAACAGGCCGATCACGCCGATGGCGATGTTCACGAAACTCAAGCCGAACACTCCGGTAACAATCAACAGGAACCCCAGGATGAACAGCGGCACGGCAATCAGGTGCAATACCAGATTGGTCGGATGCTGATGATTGTTCGGGTAGGCGCGCCATTGCCACGCGGGAAGGTTGGGGTGACGTTTACCCATGATGCTAATCCTCGATCCATGTTGAACACATGATTAAAGGATAGGTCTGGCCGCCGAGAGCGGCGAATCAAGCTTGGCTATTGAGGTGATAGAGGTCATGGTCAATATTGATCCTGACCGGGCCGGTCTCATCGCGAGCAAGCTCGCTCCTGCAATGGAATTTTGTCAGACCACAATATGTGGCCAAGGACTATCCCTTTGAGCGAGCCTGCTCGCGATGACTCCCTCACAGCTTGAGTTGCCCGATGGCCTTGCTCAACTCCCCGGCCAACGCCGCCAGGTCATTGCTGGTCGTTGCCGAGTTGACGGTCTGGCGCACCGTGTTCTCGGTGACATCGCGAATGCTCACCACCGCCCGATTCATCTCCTCCGCCACCTGGCTCTGCTGCTCGGCCGCCACGGCGATCTGTGTATTGCTTTCGCGCATTTGTGCGACCGCGCCAGTGATTTGCGCCAGCGCCGCCCCCGCTTCCTGGGCCTGTTGCACGCAGTCGTCGGCCTTGAACGAGCTCTCTTGCATGAAGTCCACGGCATCCCGGGTTCCGGCCTGCAGCGCGGACACCATCACGGTGATTTCGTCGGTAGAGGCCTGCACGCGTTTGGCCAGGTTGCGCACTTCATCGGCGACCACGGCAAACCCGCGCCCCATTTCACCAGCCCGGGCCGCTTCAATCGCCGCGTTCAACGCCAACAGGTTGGTCTGCTCGGCGATGCTGTGGATCACATTGACCACGCCGTTGATCTTTTGACTGTCTTCGGCCAGACGCTGAATCATTTCGGCAGTCTGCTGCACCCCGGTGGACAAACCGGCGATCGATCTCTGCACGCGCATGACCACTTCCTGCCCACTGCCGGCCAGGGTATCGGCCGATTGCGAGAGATCGCGGGTGGCACCGGCGTGCTGGGCAATGTGATAAACGGTGGCGGTCATTTCGTTGATGGCCGTGGCAGCCTGATCTGTCTCGCTTTGCTGGCCGAGCATGCCGTGGCGCACCTCGTTCATGCTCAGCGCCAGTCGCGCGGCACCGTCGTCCAGTTGCCGGGCGGTGCTGGCTACCGTGTTGACCACCCGTTGATAACCCGCCTGCATGGCGTTGAAGGCGTTGGCCATCTGCCCGACTTCGTCGCTGCACGCCAGGGGGACGCGGGCCGAGAGGTCGCCGGTTTTTTCGACGTGGAGCATCACGTCCTTCAAGGTGTTGAGCTGGCTGAGCAGGAAGCGGATCAGCAGTTGCGAAGCCCCAAGCATCGCCAGCATCAGGATGAACACGGCCACGGCGTAGTTGGCAAAACGCTCGCTGAACACTTGGCTGAGGCTCGGACCATGGGCGATCACTGCGACCTGCTGACCATCGGCGCGGGTGAATGCCTCGGCGCCAATGAGCAGGTTGTCACCGAACAACGGCATGGAGTCGATCTCGACCCAGCCCTTGGCATCGGTCAGTTCCAGCACAGGTTGCCCATTGAGGAGCGGGGCATGTCCGCGATCGGAGGTCAGTACATTGTCAGCTTTTGGCAACGGCTGTCCCGCAGGCCAGGCGCCGAGTAATCGCGCCTGGGCCTGGACCGATGCCTGGGCGGCATGACTGCGGGCTTGCTGTTCCAGCTGCACGGCGTATAGCACCAGCAGCAGGGTGGTGACGAAGGCGACGGCATTCACCGCCCAGAATTTGTACTTCAGCGAGATATTGCTAAGCCAGGCACCCATGGAGGTTTTCTCTGATAGCGGAAACAGCATTGGCAAGGTGCCAGTATTGTGCCGCTATGCAGGTTGCCGAATGTTGACATGCGTCAATGAGCCACCGCTTCACCCTGTGGGGCGAGCTAGCTTGCGATGGCGGTGAATCAGGCGCCGATAATGTTGACTGACACTCCGTCATCGCGGGCTAGCCCGCTCCAACAGGGTTTGATGATTACTCGGGAATCGAAGGCAGGCCAAAAAACACCCGCGCGCAGGCTGTGGTGTGAGCGGCCAGATCTTCCTGGCTCTCCCCGCGATGCAACGCCACTTCGCGCAGCACTTCGGTCAGGTAGGCCGGTTCATTGCGGCCATTCTTCGGCTTGGGCCGAAGGCTGCGTGGCAACAGGTACGGTGCATCGCTTTCGAGCATCAGGCGCCCGCGCTTGATCTCCTTGACCAACGGATGCAAATGGGTGCCCCGGCGTTCGTCACAGATCCAGCCGGTAATACCGATGTGCAAGTCCAGATCGAGGTAACTGAAGAGCGCCTTCCGTTCGCCGGTGAAGCAATGCACCACGGCGGCGGGCAGGTGATCGCGGAAGTCACGCAGGATGTCGAGCAGACGCTGGCTGGCGTCCCGCTCGTGAAGAAAAACGGGCAACTGCAATTCGACCGCCAGCGCCAGATGCTCCTCAAGGACTTTTTCCTGCTGCGGGCGCGGCGAGAAATCGCGGTTGAAATCCAGGCCGCATTCACCCACGGCGACCACGTTCTGTTCCTTGAGCAAACTGCGCAAACGCCGGGCACTGTCGGCGTTCCATTCGCTGGCCGAATGGGGGTGAATGCCGGCCGTGGCGAACAGCCGTTGAGCGCTTTCGTCCAGTTGCTGGCACAACTCCAGCGCCTGTTCGCTGCCCTCGACGCTGGTGCCGGTGAGCACCAATTGGCAAACCCCGGCCGCGTAGGCGCGGTCGAGTACAGCCTGGTGTTTGTCGGCAAAACTGGGGTTGGTCAGGTTGACGCCGATATCGATGAGTTGCATGGTGCTACCTCGGACCAAAGGCCGGAAAGCATATCAGAGCTGTAGATTTATAAGAAAAACCAAGAACTACAACGAGTTAAAGCTGTCTTTTGATGCCACGAGCCAGGACAGGGTGGTTGATGTGCCATCACTGTGCCAGTCTTTCGCACTTTGCCAGCGCTCCAGGCGCTCTGTTTTTTCGTTTGATTTCATGAAATCACTCATGTGATCAACCTGAATTCTTTCCGGAGAGTGGATGATTCGTCCCTCGGTTTTGCTACTGCTGTGTTGTTCGCTGCTGCTGCCGATGCCGGCGGTTGCGCGTCTGCCCGGGCCGCTACAAGCCGTGCCGGCGACCAAGGTGCGTGACTTGACGGAAATCCGCAGCAGTCGCGTGTTGCGCGTGCTGGTCAATCAAAGCCGCAACAGCTCCGGCGAAGTCCAGGGACAGCCCATTGGCGTCGAATACCACCGCTTGCGGGCCTTCGAGCAATACCTCAATGGCTACGCCCGTGATGGTCAGGAAATCACCCTCAAGATCATTCCCAAAGCCAAGGATCAATTGCTCGGCGCGCTGCAGCGCGGGGAGGGTGACCTGGTCGCGCCGGGCGAGTTGCTTGACCTGCAGGCGGGTTACGCCGTCAGCACCAGTGAACCGATCGCCAGCAACATCCCCCTGGTGTTGGTCGGCATAAAAGGCGAGCGCCGGTACACCCGCCTCGAACAACTCTCGGGTAAAACCCTGGCCTTGCCCACCGGCAGCGCTGCCGGGGACGCCGTCAGCCAGATCAATCAGAAACTCGCCCTGCACAAACTGCCGCCCGTGAAGATCGAGTGGGTCGATCCGACACTGGCGGTCGAGGACGTACTGGAGATGGTCCAGGGCGGGATTTTTCACCTGACCATCGTCGAACAACCGATCGCAGAGCGTTGGGGCAAGATCCTGCCCAAATTGCGTTTCGATCGGCAGGTGCAAATCAGGGATCCGGGCGAGGAGTTCTGGTTCGTTCGCCGCGACGCGTCGATGCTGCGGGCCAGCATCGATCGCTTCCTGACCACTTATAAGAAACCGTCGGATCAGGATGCCGATTTCCTGCGGATTTATCGGCGTCTGTATCAAGTGCACTATCCCTTGGCCAAGGAAGACCGCCAGCGCCTGGAAAAGCTGCGCCCGGTGCTGCAGAAACATGCGGATGCCCAAGGGATGGACTGGCTGAACCTGGCCGCGCTGGCGTTCAAGGAGTCCGCCCTGCAACCCGCGGCCGGCGGTGGCGACGGTCCGACCGGCCTGATGCAGATCACCTCGTCCGCGGCTCAGCGCGTAGGCGTCAACAACATTCAGAATCTGGATGCCAATGTGCAGGCCGGGGCCAAGTACCTGGCGATGATTCGCCGCAAGTTCTTCTCCAGCCCGAAACTCAACGAGCGTGAGCGCATGGCGTTTGTGCTGGCGGCGTACAACATCGGTCCGGAGCGGGTGCAGGGGATGCGCGCCGAAGCACGGCGTCGAGGGTTGAATCCGAATCAGTGGTTTTTCCAGGTGGAACGCATCGCCATGGAGCAGGTGGGGATGGGACCTGTCAGCTATGTTAATAGTGTGAACAAGTATTACCTGGCGTTCGATCGGGAGCGGGAGTCGTTGGAGCCCCAGGGGCAGAAGGTTGCCCTACGAAAATGATCGAATAAACTGATTGTTATGGCGGGTTTTTTGCGCTTTTAACATGATATTTACTGATTAATATAGCGGCCAACCAACCCATACTCTCTAAGGATGACGCAGCATGAGCACACTGATTAACAAGGTTCTGTTTACCCGCGCCGGCTATGGCCTGACCGTTCTGCGAATTTTTGTCGGCATCATCTTCGCTGCCCACGGCTCGCAAAAACTCTTTGGCGCGTTTGGCGGTTATGGCCTGGCCGGCACCGCGCAGTACATGGAAAGCATCGGCCTGGCGCCGGGCTATCTGATGGCGACACTGGCGGGCGGCACTGAGTTTTTTGCTGGCCTGGCCTTGATCATCGGGTTGCTGGTGCGCCCGGCGGCACTGGGCCTGACCTTCCTGTCGCTGGTGGCAATCTTCTCGGTGCACATCCACAACGGCTTGTTCATGGCCAACAACGGTTATGAGTTCGCCCTGGCGCTGCTGGGTGGCAGCATCGCCGTATTGATCGAAGGTGCGGGCAAGCTGTCGGCCGACCGCGCCATCGCCGGCTGACCGCTCTGACTCAACCCATCAGGCCCGCATCGCGCGGGCCTTTTTGTTGCGCGTCATTCTTGACACTGTCCGGTCAGCTTCAATAGGATGCTCGTCATGCGCCGATTTAAACAGCTACTTGCGGGGCGCCAGGTGACTCATCGAGTGGCCGTCAGAAGCTTTGAAAAGAGGCTTCGAAATACCGCTAAAGCGCTGGTTCGGTGTTGCCTCTCACCTGCCATGCAGACTTTTGAGGCAGAGACACGACACGATGAATGCACTCAGCCCCGTTGTACGTCCCGCGCCGATTACGGCACATCTCACCCAGCGCAATCCAAAAATCCTGCTTGGCGGTAAACATCAGCCGACGCTCTTGCGTTATCTCGATGGCTGGCCACGTCGTTCCGGTGGACCGGCAGCGTTCCTGATCCAGTTTGTCGAGGACGGAGAGTCCCTGGCCCGGTTTGCCAGCGACAGTTTCGATCTGGCGGTCATTCAATCGCCCAGCGCCGCAGAGGCGGTCGAAGTGATCAGGCAACTGACCCGTGTGGCCCGCCAAGGGCTTATCACCCGTCGCTGAAATTCAGCGTGCTAAAACGCTTCTCCGGCATCCAGTTTGGCAAGCAGATCCTGGCCACGTTGCCAGAGTGCCTGCTGCTTGGCGTCTGACATGCGGTCGAGGTTTCTGTAAACCATGGCCATGCGTTGATTACCCCGCAGCAGGTCGCGATGGCGCATCAGAAAATGCCAATAGAGTGAGTTGAAGGGGCAGGCGTCCTCGCTTGTGCTTTCACTCACCTTGTACGCGCAGTCACGGCAATAGTCAGACATGCGTTTGATGTATTGCCCGCTGGCGCAGTACGGTTTCGAGCCCAGATAACCGCCATCGGCGTGCATGACCATGCCCAGTGTATTGGGGAGTTCTACCCAGTCGAAGGCGTCCATGTAGATCGCCAGGTACCAGTCGCAAATCTGGCTCGGGGCCACGCCGACGAGCAGTGCAAAGTTGCCGGTCACCATCAGTCTCTGGATGTGATGAGCGTAGGCATGTACCAGGCTCTGGCCAATCGCCTGATGCATGCAGTTCATTTGCGTGTCGCCGGTCCAATAGAACTCCGGCAACGGCCTGCTGTTACCGAAGAGATTGCCGCTGGCGTAGTCCGGCATTTTCAGCCAGTAGACGCCACGCACGTATTCACGCCAGCCGATCAGTTGCCGAATAAATCCTTCGGCCGCATTCAGCGCAATACTGCCGGACCAATAGGCGGCTTCCACATCACTGCACAGCTGACGCAGGTCCAGCAGACCGATATTGAGCGCCGCGCTGATACGGGCATGGAACAGAAAGGGTTCGTCGCTGGCCATGGCATCCTGATAATCGCCAAAGGCGGCCAGGCCATAGTCCAGGAAGTAGTCCCACAGTGCCTGTGCCTCGGCGTGGGTCACGGGATAGTCGAAGGTGTCCAGGGAGCCGTAGTGGTGGCTGAAGTGTTTGCTCACCAGCGCTATTACTTCTCGGGTTATCGAGTCCGCGCAAAAGCGTGCCGGGTACGGAGGTTTTACGCCTTTGGGCAAGGCCTTGCGGTTTTCTGCATCAAAGTTCCAGGCGCCGCCCACTGGAGTGCCGTCGCCATTGATCAGCAGGCCACTCTTGCGCCGCATCTCGCGGTAGAAAAACTCCATTCGCAGCTGCTTTTTGCCTTTCGCCCAAGCCGAGAATTCGTCACGGGAACAGAGAAAACGCGTATCGGCATGCCACTGGACCGGTAAGCCGACATCCTTGATCGATTGCTCCAGGCGCCAGTCACCGCACTCAGTCAGGTGTAATTCCTCCGGCTGCAACAGTGACTGCCAGCGATGTAACTCCCCAGGCACCGAGCCGGTGTTGTGCGGATCATCCAGGGCGATGTATTGCACACGGCTGCCACGTTGCCGCAACGCCTCGGCAAAATGGCGCATGGCGCTGAAGATAAGCGTGATTTTTTGCGGGTGATGGGGGACGTGGCTGGCTTCCTCCATCACCTCTACCAGCAACACCACATCGAGCTCGCTATCCAGCCCCTTCAATGAGGCCAGATCAAACGATAACTGGTCGCCCAGGACCAGGCACAACCGACGGGTCTTTTTCATCGGGCAGTGGCCGAGTTCACAGGCTCACCAAGGCGCAGCCAGCGAAAAAGGCATGCGCATCGACTCGATGGGGCCTTCGCGCACGCCGCACATCTCATCATGAACACACTGCTGCACCAGCACGCAGGGAAAGGGCGGGACAAGTTGCAGCAATTCACGCAGGTGACTGACGGAGCGCAGGTGCATCGGTTTCGCGGCATCGTCCAGCAGCGTGAACTGACCGTGATCCAGCCTGACACGTGCCAGATAAAAACCGCCCTCCAGTGACAGCAGCTCAAGTTCGCGGATTTCGCCCTTCGAGGCCCGCTCGGTCAACGCTTGCAGATTCAAGGTGCACTCCTTGCCTACCAGAGTAGGCGTTCGCTGTCATAAGCAGAGAGATTGCCGCTATCGGCAGGCGCCAGGCAGTCAATCGGGGATAACCGTTTTCCCGTCCGGAAGTTAGGGGCGGCGCCCGATCAGTTGCAGGAACTCCTGGCGCGTTGTGGACGACTCACGAAAGGCGCCGAGCATGACCGACGAGGTCATCACCGAGTTTTGCTTCTCTACGCCGCGCATCATCATGCACATGTGCTTCGCTTCGATAACCACGGCCACTCCGGCGGCATCGGTGATGTGCTGGATGGCTTCGGCAATTTGTCGGGTCAGGTTTTCCTGTATCTGCAAGCGACGGGCGAACATGTCGACCACTCGCGCCACTTTCGACAGGCCCAGCACTCGCCCTGTAGGGAGGTAGGCCACATGAGCCTTGCCGATAAAGGGCAACATGTGATGCTCGCACAATGAATACAGCTCGATGTCGCGCACGATGACCATCTCATCGTTCAGCGATTCGAACAGGGCGCCGTTGATCACGTCCTCCAGGCTCATCGTGTAGCCGTTGCACAGGTATTGCATCGCTTTGGCCGCGCGCTTGGGCGTGTCCAGCAGTCCTTCGCGCTCTGGGTTCTCGCCGACGCCGACGAGAATTTCACGGTAATGCTCGGCTAATGATGGGTTCACGTTGTTTTTCTCAGCCATACGGCCTTCAGGAAAGGGACTCCCCTGGCGGCAGGGGAGTGCTGGTCACTCAAGGTTTGATGCCCCCACGCCCGTCACCCAGCGTTCATCGGCGAATCTGTCATGAAGGGATGACTGGCGCAGCGGTTCAGGAACCCGATTTCCCGAGCGCCGAGCGGGCATTCACCGTCAACGTACTGTGTGGAGTGGTTCGGTGTTTGTTGTACATAAGCTAAGTTGTTGTATAGGTTTTGTATAAGATAGGCGGAAAAAAACCGACTGACAATGGTCGCCACGCTTCTCCGTGACACTGGCTCCCTGGGTGAGCCGGATAAGCGACACACAACCTGCATCGGCAAGAGCGTCGAGGGTTCATGGAGACGCCAGCCACTCTCTCTCAATGCTGATCGTGTCCACTCCCATACTTGATGCGGTTTACCTGAACGCAGCTGGCTGAAGTTATGATACGAACGCGCCGGGATACCGGCGTCTTCGCTGTGAACCCGTGGACAGGGCGCTGCACATTCGTGCCCGGATAATTGTTAGTGAGAGGCCCGTCTTGAGCACCAACATCATCACGAAGGAAGGTCATGAGGCTTTGAAGCAGGAGCTTGATTTCCTTTGGCGAGAAAAACGCCCCGACACCACGCGCAAGGTCACCTGGGCGGCATCGCTGGGGGATCGTAGTGAAAACGCGGATTATCAGTACAACAAAAAGCTGCTTCGGGAAATCGATCGGCGCGTCCGATACCTTCGCAAGCGGCTTGAGGATGTACGGGTTGTCGAGTATTCACCCGAACAGGAAGGAAGGGTGTTTTTCGGGGCCTGGGTCGAAATCGAAAACGAGGCAGGGGACATCAAGAAATTCAGGGTCGTGGGGTATGACGAGATCTACGGTCGCAACGATTACATCTCGATAGATTCGCCGATGGCGCGTGCGCTTCTGAAGAAAGAGGTAGGGGACGAGGCCGTTGTGCAGACCCCCACCGGAGAAGTGTTGTGGTGGATCAATGAGATTTCATACCGCAAACAGGATGAGCCCCTCGAATAACTGCAATCTTCAGGGACCGGTGCAGGGTTGAATGTATCAACCCTCGCGCAGGACTGTCAGGGGGCTGGCGTTCAGGGCGCGGCGCGTGCCGAACACCCCGGCACCGCCGATCAGTACGGCCCCGATCAGCGGCAGCAGCAACAGCCACGGATGTGGATGCCAGGGCAGGTCAAAGGCGAAACGGTAAAGCACCAGGCTCACGACCTCCGACCCCAGCGCTGCCAGTAATCCGCTGACGGCGCCCAGCAAACCAAATTCGATCCGCCGCGCCTTGACCAGCAACTGGCGTTCTGCCCCCAGTGCTCGCAGCAGTGCGCCCTGACGAATGCGTTCATCCAGGGTCGCCTGCAGGCCGGAAAACAATACCGCCATCCCGGCCGCCAACACGAACAGCAGCACGTATTCCACCGCCAGGGTGACCTGGGCGAGGATGCTGCGCAGTTGCTCAAGCAAGGCTTCGACTTGGAGGATCGTCACTGCCGGAAAACTGCGGGACAGGTCGACGATCTGCTGATCATGGCCCGCTGACAGGTAGAAGCTGGTCAGATAAGTCGCCGGCAGATCCTTCAGGGTGCCGGGCTGGAAGATCATGAAGAAATTCGGCTGGAAGTTGTCCCAGTTGATTTCCCGCAGGCTGGTGACCTTCGCCTCGCGGTTGACCCCGCCGACACTGAATACCATGTGGTCACCGAGCTTGAGTTTCAGGCTTTCAGCGACCTTGCCTTCTACCGATACGCCAGGCACATCGTCCGGAATTTGTTCCTGCCACCAGTGGCCCGCCGTGAGTTTGTTGCCCGCCGGCAGGTCCGCCGCCCAGGTCAGGCTCAGGTCGCGCTGGATCGCCCGATCACCAGCCGAATCCTTGCTGACGATTTGCTGCACCGGTTCACCGTTGATGCTGATCAGCCGCCCTGGCACCACCGGGTAGAGGGGGGCCGATTGTGCCGACAGTGAGATCAGGCGATCAGTAAAGGCTTGTTTATCCGCGGGCAGGATGTTCAGTGCGAAATAATTCGGCGCGTTTTTGGGTAACTGGTTTTGCCAGGTGTCCAGCAACTCGCCGCGAAGCAGAGCGATCAACGCCATCGACAGCAGGATCAAGCCGAACGCCAGGGACTGACCTGCGGCAGCCAGTGGATGACGCAGCAATTGGCCAAGACCGAGGCGCCATGGCAGGGACGCACGGGCGAGCATGCGCCGCAGGCTTTTCAACAGCAGTAGCAGCAACCCACCCAATACCAGCGCCGCAATCATGCCGCCGCCCAACAGGGCGAACGTCAGCAGCAGATCCAGGCTCAGGCGCCACATGATCAGGCCCAGTGCAGCCAACGCGGCGCCATAAACCATCCAGGTACTGGACGGAATGGGCAGCATGTCGCGGCGCAACACCCGCAAGGGCGGCACCCGGCCCAATGCCGCCAATGGCGGCAAGGCAAACCCGGCCAATGCCACCAGCCCGGTACCGATGCCGGCGAAGGCCGGGAACAGGCCGCCCGGTGGCACGTCGCTCGGCAACAAGTCGTGCAGCAAGGCAAACAGACCGAGTTGCGCCAGCCAGCCAATGGCCGCGCCGCTGATGCTGGCGAGCAGTCCGAGCACGGTCAGTTGCAGACTGAACAGCACCAGGGTTTCGCGCCGGGACAGGCCCAGGCAGCGCAACAGCGCGCTGGCATCGAAGCGGCGGGTGGCGAAGCGCGTCGCCGACAATGCCACCGCCACCCCGGCGAGCAAGACCGCCACCAGACTGGCCATGTTCAGGTAACGTTCGGCCTTGCCGAGCGCACCGCCAATCTGCCGGTTGCCATCGCGGGCGTCCTGGATGCGCTGGTTGGCCGCCAGACCAGGCTTGATCAGATGGCGATAGGTTTCCAGCGCCCGGGCATTGCCACGCCAGAGCTCGCGATAACTGACTCGACTGCCGGGTTGCACCACGCCTGTTGCTGCGAGGTCGTCGAGATTGATCAGAACCCGCGGTGTCAGGCTGTAGAAATTGCCGGCACGGTCGGGTTCGTAGGTCAGCACCCGCGCCAGGGTCAGGGTTTTCATGCCGACATCGATGCTGTCGCCGATCTTCAGGTTCAGCGCGGTCAGCAATCGGGCTTCGACCCAGGCTTCGCCGGGTTTCGGCCCGCCACCATGCGTTTCCGGGGCGAATGGGGCAGGCGCGCTTTTCAGTTCGCCGCGCAATGGGTAGGCATTATCGGCGGCCTTGATACTCGACAGTTGAATGCCATTGTCGGTGGCGATGACGCTGGAAAACTCCACCACTTGCGCATGTTCGAGGCCCAGATCGGTGCCGCTTCTTATCTGCTCCGGGCGCGCCGGTGAGCTGCCCTCGAGCAACAGGTCGGCGCCGAGAAACTCGGTGGCGCGCAGCATCATGGCGCCGTTCAGGCGGGCGCCGAAATAACCGATGGCCGTACTCGCCGCCACGGCCACCACCAAGGCGAAAAACAACACGCGCAGTTCGCCGGCGCGGGCGTCGCGCATGAGTTGGCGGATGGCGAGGCTGAACAGGCGCACAAACGGCAGGCGTGCCATCAAGGCTCCAGAGGGGCGACCAGCAGGCCGGCTTCGAGGTGGATCAGGCGCCGGCAACGGTGTGCCAGGCGTTCGTCGTGGGTCACCAGCACCAGGGTCGTGCCGCGTTCCTTGTTGAGTTCGAACAGCAAGTCACTGATGCGCTCGCCGGTATGGCTGTCGAGGTTGCCGGTGGGCTCATCGGCAAACAGCACGTCGGGCTCGGCGGCAAACGCCCTGGCTATCGCCACGCGCTGCTGTTCACCGCCGGAGAGCTGGCGTGGCGAATGGGTGAGGCGCTGGCCGAGGCCCACGCGCTTGAGCAATTCGGTAGCCCGTTCACGAGCATCTTTACGGCCGTCGAGTTCCAGCGGCAACATGACGTTTTCCAGGGCATTGAGGCTGTCGAGCAACTGAAATGACTGGAAGACAAACCCCACATGCTCGGCGCGAATGCGGGCGCGCTGGTCTTCGTCGAGGTTGCTCAGGCTTTGTCCGGCGAGGGTGACTTCGCCGCTGCTGGGCAGGTCGAGGCCGGCGAGCAGGCCGAGGAGGGTGGATTTGCCCGAACCGGAGGCGCCGACGATGGCCAGGCTGTCGCCCTTGTTCAATTGCAGGCTGAGTTCGTGCAGGATAGTCAGTTCACCTTCCGCGCTGGGGACCACTTTGCTGAGGTTCTTCGCGGTGAGAATGCTTGCGCCCATGGAGAATCCGATGCGTGTGTGGTTTTTGAGTGCTGGCCTGGCCTTGCTGTGCATGGCCCAGAACGCAGCGGCGGGTACTGTCCTGATCGTTGGCGATAGTATCAGCGCCGGTTTCGGCCTGGATACCCGGGTGGGGTGGGTGTCGCTGCTTGAACAACGGCTCAAGCGCGAAGGTTTCGACGAGAAGGTGTTCAATGCGTCCATCAGCGGCGACACCAGTGCCGGAGGCCAGGCGCGCCTGCCGGCGCTGCTTGCAGAGCATAAGCCGGAGTTGGTGATCCTCGAACTTGGGGGTAACGACGGCCTGCGCGGAATGCCGCCAACTCAATTGCAACAAAATCTTGCCTCGATGATCGACAGTTCCCGTGCCAGCGGTGCCAAGGTACTGTTGCTCGGCATGCAGCTGCCGCCCAATTATGGCAAGCGTTACACCGACGCCTTCGCCGAGGTCTACAGCAATCTGGCCAACGAGAAAAACATCCCGCTGGTGCCGTTTTTCCTCGACGGCGTGGGCGGTCATCCGGACTTGATGCAGGCCGACGGCATACACCCGGCAGCCGGGGCCCAGGACAAGTTGCTGGAGAATGTCTGGCCTACCTTAAAACCGCTGTTATGACTCTTTTCTAGGCGCGGGCTTTCGGCTAAGGTGGCGCCCCCGATTTGGAGCCCCCGATGCCGCGTCCCGCCTGGTCACTTTTTGCCTATCAACTGATCGAGCCTGACGAGCAGCTGGATCTGTTCGCCTGCCAGGAAGTGCGGGTGCATCTGGTGACCCGTCAGCTGGAGCTGGGCGGCTCGGCGGACCGTACCTTGTGTGGCAGCTTGCTGCCGGCGCAGCCGCGCTGGTCGAGTGTCGATCGCCGGGTGTTCCAGGACCAGCGCCTGTGTTCGTTGTGTCGGGCGATTCTCGAGTCGCAAAAACGCGGCACCTCGCCGATCTGGCCAGAGCTGCGGTTCGAGCTGTAAATCGTCAACGATAGCAAGCTATCGGCCAGCTCCCCGAAATAACGGACGGCGGTGTACAATCGCGTCCTTATACCCTCTGTTGATCATGCGAAGGATTTTCCGGATGTTGCCGCGCTTTCCTGCCGTCACCCGCTGCCTTACCCTTGCCGCCCTGTTTGTGGCCGGCCCAGCCGCAGCGTTGGAGTTCCCCCTGCCACCACCCGGTGAGGACATCATCGGTCAGGTACAGGTGATCAAGGCCAAATACGAAGACACTTTTGCCGACCTCGGCACGGCCTATGATCTGGGCTACACGGAAATGGTCGCGGCCAACCCGGGTGTCGATGCCTGGCTGCCGGGCGCCGGCACTGAAATCATCCTGCCGACTCGCTTCATCCTGCCGCCGGGTCCGCGTGAAGGCATCGTGATCAACCTCGCCGAGTACCGCCTCTACTACTACCCGAAAGGCAAGAACGTGGTGTACACCTTCCCGCTGGGGATCGGGCGTGAGGGCTGGGGCTCGCCAATCGCCCACACCACCATCACTGCGAAAACGCCTAATCCGACCTGGACCCCTCCAGCGTCGATCAAGGCTGAGCACGCCGCCGACGGTGACCCGTTGCCGAACGTGGTGCCGGCTGGACCGGATAACCCGCTGGGGCCGTTCAAGTTCAGCCTGGGCACGCCTGGCTACCTGATTCACGGCTCGAACAAGAAATTCGGCATCGGCATGCGCACCAGCCACGGTTGCTTCCGCATGTTCAACAACAACGTGCTGGAGATGGCCGGCATGGTGCCGGTGGGTACCTCGGTTCGTATCATCAACGATCCGTACAAGTTCGGTGTGAGTGGCGGCAAGGTGTATCTCGAAGCTCACACCCCGCTCGATGACAGCGGCAACCCTTCGGTGGTCGACAAGCATACTGCGGTAATCAACGCGATGCTCAAGCGTGAAGACATCACCAACAACCTGCGCATGAACTGGGACGTGGTGCGCGACGTCGTCGCTGCAGAAGAGGGCCTGCCGGTGGAAATCGCCGTGCCGAGCAATTCCGCGCCGATGGTCACGAGTGCACCACTCGACCCGATGCAATAAGCCTTGGATAGAACCCGCCGACGCAGGCCGCGTCGGCGGGTTTTTTATTGCCTGCGAGAAACGCCGGGCAATAAAAAAGCCGACCCAAAAAATGGGTCGGCTTGATAACAATCCCGAAGGATTATTACTTGCGGCTAGCTTTGTCCAGCATGCGCAGAGCACGCTCGTTAGCTTCGTCAGCAGTCTGTTGTGCTTTTTGAGCAGCAGCCAGAGCTTCATCAGCTTTACGGTAAGCTTCGTCTGCACGAGCCTGGGAGCGAGCTGCTGCGTCTTCAGTAGCAGTCAGACGTGCTTCGGTTTCTTTCGATGCGCTGCTGCAACCGGTAGCCAGAACTGCGGCCAGAGCCAGAGCAGAGAATTTCAGAACGTTGTTCATCGTGTTCCCCTTCAAGGACTTTCCATTAATTAGCTATCTCCTCAGAGTGAGGAATTAGCCGGCATACATAGTACTCATTACTTGTCGTAAGTAAACTGACGTAAAGCAAGAAGCCTAAAAAATTGTAGGCGTTGATTCTTTTTCGAGCAACTTTTAACTGCATTGTTTAAAAAATATCCAGCTACAAGGCCCGAGCCTGAGCGAGCCAACAAGGAAAAGTTCCCCGCTCTGGAAGGCACTTCTCCCCGGTCTTGGCTAAAGTGTGTCTAGATGGATTCGTCTACACTTTCGTTCGGATCTTGTGCGGCGCCTCTCATATCTTTCTCCATGTTCAGGTGACTTTAACAAAGGGCGTTCGTCTCAAGTCTCAACATCCGGCAATGTTCAGGCTATCGACCCGGGGGGAGATCTTCGGTCGAGCCAGCCCTGCGTAACCCGGAGCGGCACCCGCCAACCTGCGTGATGACGAGCGTACCTTGAGCATTTTTGCCAATGGTGCCTACTATTTGTACGTGCTCGGTTGGGCGAGATCGGTGTAGCTCTTCTCGGTGTCCATTCAGGCACGGGGTGGCGTAGATGTTTCTTCGCCGGAAAAACATCGGTAAGGTAGGGGTCGGAATCCAAGACCCGCGAGGAGTAGTGATGAGCGAGGCGTTGTCCATCCACCATGACCAGGCTGGTCATCAGTTCGAGACCAATGTGGACGGTCATCGTGCCTACCTGACCTATATGGATCTGGGGAAACAGACCCTGGATATCTATCGCACTTTTGTGCCCAATGCGTTGCGAGGTCGCGGCATTGCGGCGGCGCTGACCGAGCAGGCGCTGCAGTACGCCGAGGAAATGGGCTACACGGTCATTCCATCGTGCTCCTATGTCGAGCGCTACATGGAGCGTCACCAGCGGCATGCCGCCAAGCTGAGCCAGTAAGCTTGATAAAACGAACGCATAAAAAAACGCCGGGCTCAGCCCGGCGTTTTTTTGTCTGCCGCCAATGGCGCGATCAGGTGCGATCGCGTTTAGGCAGCACGTCCTTGAGTTTGGCGTGCATGCTGCGCAAGGTGTTTTCGGTGGCAGACCAGTCGATGCAGGCGTCGGTGATCGACACGCCGTATTGCAGGTCGGCGAGGTCTTTCGGGATCGCCTGGCAGCCCCAGTTCAAGTGACTTTCAACCATCAGGCCGATAATCGACTTGTTGCCTTCGAGGATCTGGTTGGCGACGTTCTCCATCACCAGCGGTTGCAGGGCCGGGTCCTTGTTGGAGTTGGCGTGGCTGCAATCGACCATGATGTTCGGCTTGATCTTCGCCTTGTTCAGCGCCTGCTCGCAGAGGGCGACGCTGACCGAGTCGTAGTTCGGCTTGCCGTTGCCACCGCGCAGCACCACGTGACCGTAGGCATTGCCCTTGGTGGTCACGATCGACACGCCACCTTCCTGGTTGATGCCCAGGAAGCGGTGCGGGCTGGAAACTGATTGCAGGGCGTTGATGGCCACGGTCAGGCCGCCATCGGTGCCGTTCTTGAAGCCGACGGCCGAGGACAGGCCGGAAGCCATTTCGCGGTGAGTCTGGGATTCTGTGGTGCGCGCGCCGATCGCCGACCAACTGATCAGGTCCTGCAGGTATTGCGGGGAAATCGGATCGAGTGCTTCGGTGGCGGTTGGCAGGCCCATTTCGGCCAGGTCCAGCAGCAATTGACGACCGATGTGCAGACCGTCCTGGATCTTGAACGAGTCGTCCAGGTACGGGTCGTTGATCAAGCCTTTCCAGCCGACGGTGGTGCGTGGCTTCTCGAAATACACACGCATGACCAGATACAGGGTATCGGACACTTCGGCAGCCAGCACCTTCAGGCGCTCGGCGTATTCGTGGGCGGCCTTGATGTCGTGGATCGAGCACGGCCCGATGACCACGAACAGGCGGTGGTCCGTGCCATCAAGAATATTGCGAATGACTTCGCGGCCCTTGGTGACGGTGCGCAGGGCAGCGTCGCTCAGTGGAATGTCACGCTTGAGCTGGTCGGGAGTGATCAGCGTCTCGTTGGAGGCGACGTTTAAGTCGTTGATCGGTAAATCAGCCATCGTTTACTCGTCAGGTCACGGGTGCCGGCCGCCAGCGAACCCGCGCGGCGGAGCACAGCAAATTAAGCGCGTCGGGGAGCGGAACCTTAGCGCGTTACACCGTGGCTCGACAATGGGCAGCAATGGCTTTAATCCAGCATTGACTGTGCAAATGCCTGGCGCACGGTGTCGTGGGAAAACTCGTCGGCGTGTTCCTGAACCCATTCGAGGGCCAGCGCCTGAACTTCCTGCAGGTCATTGTGCGCGTCATGCTGGCGGCAGAAGCGCTCGATCTGGCACACCTGCTCGCCCATCCGCGCGCTGAACAGCGTCTGCTCGTCGACGAAGGCAATGCCCACCAGATAGCCGTGTTTGCGTCGCAAGCACCACGCGACGTAGCCCAGAAATCGCAGGTCGGGGTTCACGGTCGGCATGCGCACTTCCAGGGCCGTGCCATGTCGCCAGGCGCGGTGATAGTTGCAAGCCATGCCCCCGAGGCTGGTAGTGTTCAGCTGTTGCCGTGAAATACACTCAGGTGTCAGCAACGTCAATTCAACGGGCACTTCGTCAGGATGAGGAATAAAACGTCCCATGAACACGGACTCCATGTGTCGGCCATCTGACATTGTTTCCCCCAGTATAGTGGTCGAATTGGAACTGACTGATTTCGACGCCGACCAAAGGCTGCTGACGATGAGCGGCGTTTCACTGGTGATATTCACCAGCGTAGGCTGCTCCAGTTGCCGTTTTGCCCGTGAACAATTGCCGTCGCTGGATCTGGCCGTCGATCGGCTGTGCTGGATCGATGCCGGCAATAACGGTGGAGTGGTCGCGCGTTATCAGGTCTTTCATTTGCCGGCGCTGTTTGTCGTACGCGACGGTGAGTTTTTCGGGGCATTGAACTCGCGCCTGACCGCCACCGAACTCAATCGGGCGGTACGCAAGGCGCTGAGTCGAACAGCAGAGGAGTTGCCATGATGGGGGCAGTTGCCAAACCGACAATCGGTGTTATCGGAACCGGTGCAATCGGCGGTTTTTACGGTGTGATGCTGGCGCGTGCCGGTTTTGATGTGCATTTCCTGTTGCGTAGCGAATTTTCCGCGGTGGCCGAACGCGGGCTTCACGTCGACAGCGCGCCCTACGGGGCCATGACTTTGAACCCGGTCCAGGCCTATTCGACGGCTGAAGACATGCCGCCGTGTGACTGGCTGCTGATCGGCGCGAAAACCACCAGCAATGCGGACCTGGCGCCAGCCATACTTCAGGCCGCCGCGCCGAACGCCAAGGTATTGCTGCTGCAAAACGGCCTGGACGTCGAAGACAGCCTGCGTGAGTTACTCCCCGATTCGCTGCATGTGCTCGGCGGGCTTTGTTACATCTGTGTGCATCGCGAAGGTCCGGGTGTCATTACCCATCAGGCGCTCGGCGCGGTGCATGTCGGCTACCACAGCGGCCCCGCAGCCAATGAGGCGGCGCGTGCGGCAATTGTCGAGGAAGGTGTCGGACTGTTCCGTGCCGCCGGTATCGATTCCCAGGCGATGGCGAACCTGCACCAGGCGCGCTGGCAAAAACTGGTCTGGAATATTCCGTATAACGGTCTGTCGGTTTTACTCGGGGCGAGCACTACACCGTTGATGGCCGATCCCGACAGCCGCGAGCTGATCAAGGCGCTGATGGCCGAAGTGGTTCAAGGGGCCATCGCTTGCGGGCATGATGTGCCGGCGGGCTATGCCGAGCATCTGTTCATGGTCACCGAAAAAATGCCCGATTACTGGCCAAGCATGTATCACGACTTCCTGCACAAGCGCCCGCTGGAACTGGCCGCCATTTATGCCCGTCCACTGGCCGCCGCCAAAGCGGCGGGATGTGAAATGCCACGCATCGAGGCCTTGTATCGCAGTTTGAGTTTTATCGATCGACGTAACACCTGAGTCGATCAACCAAGGGGGAAGGGCATGCCAAAGGCAATTGACGACAAGCTGGTACTGGCGATTTCTTCGCGCGCGTTGTTCGACTTGAGTGAAAGCCACAAGGTCTACCTGTCGAGTGGCGTCGAGGCCTACCGGCAATACCAGATCGAACATGAGGACGAAATCCTCGAGCCGGGCGATGCCTTTCCGTTGGTGCAAAAACTCCTCAATCTCAATACCAGCCTCGGCCGCGCCCGGGTCGAGGTGATCCTGGTGTCGCGCAACAGTGCCGACACCGGCCTGCGGGTGTTCAACTCGATCCATCACTATGGCCTGGCGATTTCCCGCGCAGCCTTTGTCGGGGGGCGTAGCCCCTATCCATACCTCAAGGCGTTTGGTTGCGATTTGTTTCTGTCGACCCATGCCGAAGACGTGCGCAACGCGCTGGACGCAGGCTTCGCCGCGGCGACCATTCTGTCGGGAGGCGCCAGTCGCGCGGCCAGCGATGAATTGCGCATCGCCTTTGACGGTGATGCGGTGCTGTTTTCCGACGAATCGGAGCGCGTCTATCAGGCCGGTGGTCTGGAAGCGTTCCAGGCCAGCGAGCGCGAAGCCGCCCGTGAGCCATTGCGCGGAGGGCCGTTCAAGGGGTTCCTCGCGGCGCTCAATTTATTGCAGCGTGAGTTCCCGGACGACGCCTGTCCGATTCGCACGGCCCTGGTGACTGCGCGCTCGGCACCGGCCCATGAACGGGTGATCCGCACATTGCGAGAGTGGGACATTCGTCTGGATGAATCACTGTTCCTCGGAGGCCTGACCAAGTCAGCCTTTCTCGAAGCCTTTGCCGCTGACGTGTTCTTCGACGATCAGGCCGGTCATTGCGAACTGGCCCGCGAAGTCGTTGCCACCGGGCATGTGCCCCACGGCATCAGCAACGAGCAAAAGGTTTAAACCCCGCCGTTCAACATGTTACGCCGGGCGTCGTACCCGGCTGGGCACTGCTAAGCTGAATCAATCTCCGCCATATTGGCACTCGAGGAGGTCATATGATTCATTCGATGCTGTATGCCACTGACCTCGGCCTCTACGCACCACTGGTGATGCAGCATGCCTTGGCATTGGCACGGACATTCAATGCCGACCTCTACGTGGTGCACGCGGTTGAGCCCATGGGGCTGTTTGCCGAATCGGTGCTGCAGAGTTATCTCGACGAGCAGGCGTTGAACGAGTTTCACAGTCAGGGCCTGAACACGGTCATTGCCAACATCGAACGGCAGGTGCTCGACAGCTTTCGTGAAGAGTTGGGGGATGAGGGCGCTCAGGATCTGGAGCGGATTCGGGCGGTGCGGGTGCTGCAGGGCGACCCGTCACAGGTGATTCTGGACCAGGCGCAGAAACTCTCGGTCGATTTGCTGATCCTAGGTAGTCACAGTCACGTTGCTGGGGCGGAAACGCCTTTGGGGCGCACCGCCGCGCGCGTGTTGCAACTGGCGCAGGTGCCGGTCTATCTGGTGCCGCTGGTGCAGCGTCGTCGCCAAGGGGATCGCTAGAACACGAATAGTGGCAGTTTGATAAAAAAGTTCTAGATTTATTCTTCAAGCCATTAATATAGTTATATACCGTCGCTGATGCCCGTGGCGTCTATTTGCTTTGAGGGATTCATATGAAGCTTCAACAACTGCGCTACATCTGGGAAGTGGCGCACCACGACCTCAACGTTTCCGCTACCGCCCAAAGCCTTTACACCTCGCAACCGGGCATCAGTAAACAGATTCGACTGCTGGAAGACGAACTGGGCGTCGAGGTCTTCGCCCGCAGCGGCAAGCATTTGACCCGCGTCACCCCGGCCGGCGAGCGCATTATCACCACCGCTGGCGAGATTCTGCGCAAGGTGGAAAGCATCAAGCAGATAGCCCAGGAATTCTCCAACGAGAAGAAAGGCACCCTGTCGATCGCCACCACCCACACCCAGGCGCGTTATGCATTGCCGCCGGTGATCAGCAATTTCATCAAGCAATACCCTGACGTGGCCCTGCACATGCATCAGGGTTCGCCGATGCAGATCGCCGAAATGGCCGCCGACGGCACCGTGGATTTCGCCATCGCCACTGAAGCGCTGGAGCTGTTTGGCGATCTGGTCATGATGCCGTGCTATCGCTGGAACCGCTGTGTGGTCGTGCCCCAGGGTCACCCGCTGACCAAGCTGTCGAAGCTGACCCTCGAAGCGCTGGCCGAATACCCGATCGTGACCTATGTGTTCGGTTTCACTGGCCGTTCGAAGCTCGACGAAGCGTTCAGTCATCGCGGCCTGACGCCGAAAGTGGTGTTCACCGCGGCCGACGCTGACGTGATCAAGACCTATGTCCGCCTTGGACTGGGCGTGGGCATCGTGGCGAAAATGGCGGTCGACACCAAACTCGACAGCGACCTGGTGGTGCTCGATGCCAGTGAGCTGTTCGAATCCAGCATCACCAAGATCGGTTTCCGTCGCGGCACTTTCCTGCGTGGTTTCATGTGCGACTTCATCGAGAAATTCGCCCCGCACCTGACTCGCGAAGTCATGGCCAAGGCCATCCAATGCCACAACAAGCAAGAGCTGGAAGAGCTGTTCGACGGCGTCGAATTGCCGGTCCACTAAGCCTGTTTATACGACCTCGGTGACAGCAAACTGTTGCCGAGCGCCCGCCACCTGAATCTCCACCTCATCGCCCTCGAATTTGCCCAGCAGGCTTTTGCCCAGCGGTGAGCGCGGGGTGATGACGGTAATCAGTTGCCCCACCAGATCGACCTTCAGGCCCGCCGCATCAGGTGCCAGAAACAGCCATTGCTCGCGACCCTTTTCGTCCTCCAGGCCCAGTAGCGCTCCGACTTCAATACCGCGCCGCTGGTCATAAGGGCGCAGTATCAGGTTTTGGCACAGCGCCAGCGATTGCCTGATTTCTTCGACACGCCTGGCTTGGCCAGCGGCCAGATAGGACGCCTCCAGCCCCAAGGTGTCGTACTTGTTTTCGGCGATGTTTTCTTCGTGGGTCGCGGTTTCGTAAGCGGTCTGTGCGGCGCGTTCGGCGATGTCGAGATCAACGCGCAACTTGTCGAGAATCAGCTGGTGGACGGTTTGTTTGTTCATGGTCAATCGCAGAATTGCAAAACGTTGGCGCGGCTTTTCTCGCTCGGTGCGGTGTGGTCCTGTTGCAGCCAGAACTGGCACTTGGGGTTCGACAGATTGCGAGTGCTGCTGCGAGCCTGATCGAGCCGTTGTGCCTGCTCGTTCTTGCGCAGGTTCTCTTCGTATTGTTCGAACAGCGGGCTCTGTGGGGGAATGTCCGGCACCGGTTGTGCAACGGGCGGGTAGGCCAGTTGCTGCACCGCCTGGGCCACGGGGGCCAATTGCTCTTTGAACAAAAAGTGTGATGCGAGCCAGCAGGTCAGCGCGATGGCGATGAACCCCAGCCACAAACCGAGGGCGATGCTGCCGCTCAGTTGCAAGGTGTTGAGCTGAATGAGCAACGGGCGGCGCGGGTTGGGACGGTAGGGCATGGCTGCCTCCTGGCGATGGGCGCGGGCGAGTGGCGATTGTCGCATGAAGATTAATCGCCGTCGGCCCTTCTGCGCGGGGTAATTTATGCGGACAATCGGCGCTTTTGCCAACGGGAGCCTGGAATGCCTGAAACGAAAACCCGCTGGGATATTTTTTGCACCGTGGTCGACAACTTCGGCGACATCGGTGTGACCTGGCGCCTGGCCCGACAACTGGTCACCGAGCATTCGCTGGCGGTGCGTTTGTGGGTCGATGATCTGCGCGCCTTCGAGCGCCTTTGCCCGCAAATCGACATTCATGCGTCGCAGCAATGGCAGCAAGGTGTCGAGGTGCGGCAGTGGATGAGCGACTGGCAGCCCACTGAGGCCGCCGATGTGGTGATCGCCGCGTTCGCCTGTCAATTGCCGGCTGCCTACATGGAGGCCATGGCCGAACGGGAAAAACCACCGCTGTGGATGAACCTCGATTATCTGAGCGCCGAGGATTGGGTCGTCAGCTGCCATGGCTTGCCGTCGGTGAAATACAAGCAGGTGCAGAAGTTCTTTTTCTTCCCGGGGTTCAACCAGGGCACCGGTGGCTTGCTGCGTGAAAGCGGTCTGCTGGAGCGGCGTCAGCAATTTCAACAAGATCCCGAAGCGCAACGACTGTTCCTTCAAGGCCTGGGAGTCGATCGTGCGCCAGGCGCTCAGTTGATTTCGTTGTTTGCCTACGAAAATACCGGGCTGGCCAGTTGGCTGGATGCCATAGCGGGTGACGCGACACCCACTCACCTGTTGGTACCGGAAGGGCGGATTCTTGGCGATGTCGAGTGTTGGCTCGGGGTGGAGGGGCTGGCGGCGGGCGCCGTGCATGTGCGCGATGCCTTGACCGTGCAAGTGCTGCCGTTCGTCCGGCAGGACCAATATGACCTGTTGCTGTGGAGCTGCGATTTCAATGCGGTGCGCGGCGAGGATTCTTTCGTCCGTGCCCAATGGGCGGGGCGACCGATGCTCTGGCACATCTATCAGCAGGACGAGGATATCCATCTGGACAAGCTGGAAGCCTTCCTTGCGCTCTATGTGAAGGGCCTTTCCGGACCGGCTGGCGAGGCGATCAGCGGTCTCTGGCGGGCCTGGAATGCCGGTGAGAAAATGACCGATCACTGGCGATCGACCCGCAAACACTGGCCAGAGCTGGAAAAAAACGCCCAGGCGTGGTGTCTGGAACAAGCCTTGCAGGCTGATCTTGCCACGGCGCTGGTACAGTTTTACCTAAATTGGATATGATACGCGGCCTAGATTTTTGTAAATCCCATCCAAATTCGGATATTCGCAATGAAAACTGGTAAAGAACTCAAACCCGGTACCGTGATCCGTATCGACAACGATCCTTGGCTGGTTCAGAAAGCTGAATTCACCAAGTCCGGTCGTAACAGCGCGATCATGAAGACCAAGCTGAAAAACCTGTTGACCGGTTACAAGACCGAGACCGTTTACAGCGCCGACGACAAACTGGACGACGTGATCCTCGACCGCAAAGAAGCGACCCTGTCCTTCATCAGCGGCGACTCCTACACGTTCATGGACACCACCGACTACACCATGTACGAGCTGAACGCTGAAGACATCGAAAGCGTACTGCCGTTCATCGAAGAAGGCATGACCGACGTTTGCGAAGCCGTGTTCTTCGAAGGCCGTCTGGTTTCCGTAGAGCTGCCGACCACCATCGTGCGTCAGGTTGACTACACCGAAGGTTCCGCTCGCGGTGACACTTCCGGCAAGGTGATGAAGCCTGCCAAACTGAAGAACGGTACCGAGCTGTCGGTTGCTGACTTCATCGAAATCGGCGACATGATCGAGATCGATACCCGCGAAGGCGGTTCCTACAAAGGCCGTGCCAAATAAGCACAGCTTCAGGAATGAAAAAGCCCGACCATTGAGTCGGGCTTTTTTGTGTCTGCACCCTTGTGGGAGCGAGCAGGCTCCCCACTGGTTTTTTATTTCAGGTGCGCTTTGAGTTCTTGCGAAGCCTGCAGCATCGCCGAACGCACCGCCGGCACCTGACTCACCACGTTCAGCAAACCGTAGTCGTGGATCATGCCGTTGTAGCGAACCGAGGTCACCGGCACGCCAGCCTCGTCGAGTTTGCGCGCATAGGCTTCACCTTCATCGCGCAGGACATCGGCACTGGCCGTCTGCACCAGGGCGGGTGGCAGGTCCTTGAGTTGCGCAGGGGTGGCCCGCAGCGGCGAGGCGTAGATCTCGTTACGTTGATTCGCGTCGGTGGTGTAGTTGTCCCAGAACCACTTCATCATGTTTTTGCTGAGGAAGTGCCCTTCGGCGAACTGGTTGTACGAACCCGTCTCGAAGTTGGCGTCGGTCACCGGCCACAGCAGCACCTGGAACCTGATCGCCGGCGTTCCCTTGTCTTTGGCCATCAGCGCGACCACGGCCGCCATGTTGCCGCCGACGCTGTTGCCGGCCACAGCCAGGCGTTTGCCGTCGACGTTGATCTCTTTGCCGTGCTCGGCCACCCACTGGGTTGCGGCGTAAGCCTGGTTGATCGCCACCGGATAATGCGCTTCCGGTGACGGGGTGTAGTTGACGAACACCGCCGCCGCACCCGAACCGACAACCAGGTCACGCACCAGTCGTTCGTGGGTCGGGAAGTCTCCCAGTACCCAGCCACCGCCGTGGAAGAACATGAACACCGGCAATTCGCCCTTGACCCCGGCCGGCCGGACGATGGTCAGGCTCAGCGGCTGGCCGTCGACTTGAATGGTCTTCTGGCTGACATCGGCTTTTGGCAGCGACAGCTTCACCCCGGCCTGCGCACCCACCAGTACGGCGCGTGCTTCGGCAGGTGTCATTTGCTCCATCGGTTTGCCGGTGCCGGCATTGAGCACATCGAGGAATGCCTGGGTGTTGTGTTCAACGTCGCCGGCAAATGCGCTCTGGATGGAAAAGGCGAGAAGGGTGCCGCTCAAGACTTTGCTGAAAGTGTTCATGTTCATTTCCTGTTCGGGCCTGGGCAATCAGCGGTTAGACGGTGACGTGCAGGCGCACATCGACGTTGCCGCGGGTGGCGTTGGAGTACGGGCAGACCTGATGGGCCGCGTCGACCAGGGATTGCGCGTCGGCTTGTTCAAGGCCCGGCAGGCTGATGTGCAGGTCGATGTCCAGACCGAAGCCGCCAGGGATCTGGCCGATACCGACATGGGCGGTGATCGATGCGTCATCCGGGATTTTGCGTTTGGTCTGGCTGGCGACGAATTTCAGTGCGCCGATGAAGCAGGCGGAGTAGCCGGCTGCAAACAGTTGCTCAGGGTTGGTTGCTGCGCCGCCGGCACCGCCGAGTTCTTTCGGGGTGGCGAGTTTGACGTCGAGGATGTTGTCGCTGGAAACCGCACGGCCGTCACGGCCACCGGTGGAAGTTGCGATTGCGGTGTAGAGAGTTTGCATGGTGAAAGCCTCGTTCGGGTTTGATTGATTGCGCTAAATGTTTGCGCGCTAAGTAAGTGCGTGGTGAATGTATCGCGCAAATATTTAGTGCGCAATATAAATTTTTAAGAAAGATCTATTCAGAGATCGCGTCGAGGCGGCCGAATTGGCTGGAAGGCTTGATTTAGAGGCGCAGGAGGGGAAAGGCGAGTCGCAAAAAATTTTTGTGGCCGAGATTTCAGATACCCAGGCGATTCTTGTGGGAGGAGTGGCTTGCCCGCGATAGCGTCCTGTCAGTCGACATCAATGGCGCTGACATACCGCCATCGCGGGCAAGCCCGGCTTCCACAGGATTCAGGTTTCCACAGGCAGGTGAAGGTGCTTTTAAATCAGGCTTTCTTGCAGGTGATGACGCAGCGCTTGCAGCTCCGCCTGCAGTTTTTGCAAGCGCTCCAGCGTCATGCCGCTCGCGCCGAGGATGCATTGGGGGATGTTACGGGCTTTGTCGCGCAAGGCGCGGCCCTTGGCGGTGAGTTCGACGATCACCACGCGCTCATCTTCACGACTGCGGGTGCGACTGAGCAGACCTTCAGTCTCCAGGCGTTTGAGCAGTGGCGTGAGCGAGCCAGGATCGGTCAGCAAGCGTGCGCTGATTTCGCCTACGGTCAAACCGTCCCGTTCCCACAGCACCATCATCGCCAGGTACTGCGGATAGGTCAGGCCCAACGCCTGGAGCAAAGGCTTGTAGACCTTGGTCATCATCAACGAAGTGGAGTGCAGGGCGAAGCAGGCCTGATTGTCCAGCAGCAGGTTGTCGCAGTTATCCGGGGTGTCGCGCTCGGTGGTCATGTCAAAGCCTTGATCAGTGATCTTCAGAATCTAGCGGGCGAATCTTTAATGCGCCAGACAATTCTCGACTAGTGGCGCCCCAAGTGGGTTTGCAGCACCTGATCCCAAGGCGGGATCGGGCTGAAACGGCTTTTCAGGTACTCCAGCAGCAAGCGGCTGCGGGAATTGGGTTGTTGTTCCAGGCGCAAGGCATAGATCCCGGAGCTCTCGGGTTTCGGCAGGCCGTTCTCGCAGAACAATGGCAACAGTTCACCGCGCAGCAGGTATTCACTGGCCAGCCAGGTCGGCAAATGCGCAATACCCAATCCGGCCAGTGCGCCGCAGACCAGCGCCTCGGCATTGTTGGCGCTCATGCGCACTCGCGAAGGGCGATGCAATTGCATTTGACCGTCTCGCTCGAAACGCCACGCGAAGGGGGGAGCCAAGCCATCCCAATCGAGGCCGTCATGGTCAATCAACTGAGTCGGATCGGTGGGAACGCCCCGGCGCTGCAAATAGTCGGGACTGGCGCAGGCGATGCGCATCATGCTCGCCAGCGGCGTGGCCACCAGCCGGGTGTCGGCCATCAGCCCGGCGCGCAGGACCAGATCGACCTTGCCAAGGTTCAAGCCCTGCATGTCGACAAAACTGTCAATCAAGTGCAATTGCACATCGAGGCCGGGGTAAAGCATCAAGAAATCGGCGATCACCGGCGCCAGATGCCGGCGACCGAACGCGGCCGGCGCATCGACCCGGATCAAACCTTCCGGCGCACTGCTGAGGGAGACGGCTTCCGCCCTGGCCAGGCGCAACTCGGCGACGATTCGTCGCGCGCGCTCGGCAAAGGCCATGCCGGCCGGCGTGGCGCGCACCGCGTGGGTACTCCTGATGAACAACTGGCTGCCGACGGCGTTTTCCAGGCTATCGATGCGCCGGGCCACCGCCGAAGGCGTCAGCGGATGCCGGCGGGATGCCGCAGAAAAGCTGCCGGTTTCCAGCACGTCGAGAAACAGGCCCAGTTGATCAGTCAATTGATTCGGATTCATGTGGGTTCAATGCCTGTGCGAAATTGGCGTAGCCATTGTGCGTTGCTGTGCGTTTCCGAGCCAGAACCAACTGCGTAGGATGAGTCGCCTCACCTAAAGGGAAAAACTGCTGTGATTGAGTTTCTGATGTATCTGGTCTTCGGCGCAGCCCTGGGAACCCTTGGCGGAATTTTCGGTATCGGCGGAGGCTTGATTGCCATTCCGTTGCTGGGTGTGTTTTGCGGTCTGGATCAGCAGATTGCCCAAGGGACGGCGTTGGTGATGGTCGTGCCGAATGTGATGCTGGCATTGTGGCGTTACCACCAACGCAACCGCATCGAGTTACGCCACGCGTTGCCGCTGGCTTCGATGGGGTTCTGTTTCGCCTGGATCGGTTCGATTTGGGCCGTGGGCGTTGATGCGCAAATCATGCGGATTGGCTTCGTCGCGTTTCTTGTTGCCCTGTCGGCCTACAACCTGGTGCGCATGTTCACCGCCAGCGCGCCGGCCTCGGCGCAGATGAATTATTCATGGCCCTGGCTGGGTGTGCTCGGCGCGGCGTCCGGGACCATGGGCGGGTTGTTTGGCGTAGGTGGTGCGGTCGTGGCGACGCCGGTATTGACCAGTCTGTTTGGCACGACTCAAGTGGTGGCGCAGGGCTTGTCGCTGGCGCTGGCACTGCCCAGCACGGGTGTCACGCTGGTCACCTATGCCGTACACCATCAAGTGCACTGGATGATTGGAGTGCCGCTGGCGATCGGTGGCCTGATGAGCATCAGTTGGGGGGTGAGAATCGCCCACGCCATGCCCGAGCGGTTGCTGCGTGGATTGTTCTGCGGCTTCCTGGTGTGCTGCGCGGTGATGCTCGCCTTTAAAGTTTGAAGCCTTCGACGATGTGGTCGGCCAGGCATTCGGTGATCGGTGACGGGGTGTGCAGGTTGCGCACCAGCATGATGCTGGCCTCGGGCAGGACCGGCAGGTCTTCGGCCTCACCGAGGATGCGCATGTCCGCCGTGATCAGGCTTTCCAGTTGCGCGGTCACCGCCAGGCCGGCGCTGACCACCGCCATGATCGCCGACAAGCTGTCGCTGTTGTACGCCACGCGATAATCGCGGCCCATGGCATCAAGGGCATTGCAGGCCCACAAGCGGCAGAAGCAGTCACTGTTGAACATCGCCAGCGGCAACGGGGTTTGTTCGTGGGCACTGAAACACTGGGCTTCGGCCCAGACGAAGCGTTCCTTGCGCAGTAGCTGGCCGATTTCACTGCCCGGTTCGCGGGTCACGATGGACAGGTCGAGGTCCTGGCGCATCAGCAATTGCTTGGACGACTCGCAGTGCACTTCGATCTGGATCAGCGGATAGGACTGGGCAAACCGGCGCAGAATCCCCGGCAGAAAACGCATCACGTAATCGTCCGGAGTACCGATCCGTACCGTGCCGACCATGTGCGGCTCGCGCAAGGTGTTGAAGACTTCGCTGTGCAGCTTGAGGATGCGCCGGGCATACCCGAGCAAAACCTGGCCTTCCGCTGTCAGCCGAACCTGCCGACCGTCGCGCTGGAACAACTGGCGCTGCAACACATCTTCTTCCAGCCGCTTCATCTGCATGCTCACGGCCGACTGGGTGCGATTGACCAATTCTCCCGCACGGGTAAAGCCGCCCTGATCGGCGATCGCGACGAAGGTACGCAGTACTTCGGTGTCGATACTCGGGTAGGCGGACATTCATCAATCTCCGAGATATGTGACATCAGAAACATTCGTTGGATTGATCTTAGTCCCGGCGCGAGACTGGAGCCATCCAAAACGGAGGGCAACAAGATGAAAGGTCAACATGAATATCCAGCGGTAGAAAAACACTCGATCCACCTGGTATCCGATCTGCTGCACAAGTTCAGTCGCTGGTACGAACTGCACAAGGAACGCGAACTGCTGGCGAGCCTGAGTGATGAAGCGCTGAAAGACATCGGCATGAGTCGTGCGGATGTCGAGTTCGAGTCGGTCAAGCCATTCTGGAACGACCCGATGCATAAATGATGAGTGCCACGCTACACAAACCACTTACCGGTGAGGTAGGTTGCGAGCAGACAAGGAGATGCCCATGCCCGCAACGTTGTCCTTTACCCTCAAACAGGCTCGGCGTCTGGCGCTGGCCGCCCAAGGGTTCAACGGGCGGCAGTCGCCAGCGACGATCAAGCCGCTTCAGGTCAACCGTCTGATCGAACGGCTGGGCATTCTGCAAATCGACTCGGTCAATGCCTTGGTGCGTTCGCACTACCTTCCGCTGTTTTCCCGCCTTGGAAACTACCCTTGCGACGTGCTCGACCAGGCTGCCTGGAGTCAGGGCCGACGCCGAACGCTGTTCGAATACTGGGGGCACGAGGCCTCTTTACTGCCCTTGTCGATGTATTCGTTGATGCGCTGGCGCATGCAGCGTGCGAGTCGTGGCGAAGACATTTATCAACAACTGGCGCGTTTTGGTCGTGAGCAGCAGGACGTCATTCGCCGGGTGCTGGCCTCCGTCGAGGCGCAGGGCGCGCTGGGGGCCGGCAGTCTGTCGACCCGCCAGGAGCGGGCCGGGCCGTGGTGGGACTGGAGTGCGGAAAAGCATGCGCTGGAATGGTTGTTCGCCGCCGGTGAAGTGACCGTGGCCGGCCGACGCGGGTTCGAACGGCTTTATGATTTGCCGGAGCGGGTGATCCCCTCGGCGATTCTTGCGCAGCCACGGGTTGATGAGGCGCAAGCCCAGCGCGGACTGCTGTTGCATGCCACGACAGCGTTGGGCGTCGGCACGGAAAAGGACCTGCGCGACTACTTTCGCCTGAATCCCGCTGACAGCCGCCCACGTCTGGCGGAGTTGGTCGAGGCCGGTGAATTGCTCACCTGCGAAGTCCAGGGCTGGCGCCAGCCAGCCTATTGCCTGCCGGAGCCCAAGGTGCCGCGCAAGGTCGAGGCCAGCGCCTTGCTTTCACCTTTCGATTCACTGATCTGGGAACGCAGCCGCACCGAACGCCTGTTCGACTTTCGCTATCGGCTGGAGATTTATACGCCGCAGGACAAGCGGGTCTACGGCTATTACGTCTTGCCCTTCCTGCACAACGAACGGATTGCCGCGCGGGTCGATCTGCGCGCCGAGCGGGCGGCTGGTCGATTGGCAGTACACGCCGTGCATGAAGAAGAGCCAGGGCTGGATGACGAAGGGATGCTGGCGTTGGCGGTCAATCTGCGGCAGATGGCCGATTGGCTGGGGTTGGCACAGGTTCAGTTGAATTGCCCGCGGGTGAGTGCGGACAGGTTGCGGGTGGCATTGGCCAGCATTTGCGGTGATTGATCTGAGGGCATCGCTGGCAAGCCAGCTCCCACAGATGTTGCGTCGTACACATTATTGCCCAACGACGTAAATCCTGTGGGAGCTGGCTTGCCAGCGATGGGGGCGACGCGAATTAGCGCCGAACCTGCTTCAGGGTCTCGGCAATCAAAAACGCCAATTCCAGCGATTGATCGGCATTCATCCGTGGATCGCAATGGGTGTGGTAACGATCAGACAAACCGTCTTCGGTAATCGGCCGCGCACCCCCGATGCATTCGGTAACGTTCTGCCCGGTCATCTCGATGTGAATGCCGCCGGCGTAACTGCCTTCGGCTTCGTGAACCTGGAAGAACTGCTTCACTTCGCCAAGAATCTGCGCGAAGTCACGGGTCTTGTAGCCGCTGCTGGCCTTGATGGTGTTGCCGTGCATCGGGTCGCAACTCCACAGCACTTGCTTGCCTTCACGCTGTACGGCGCGGATGAGCTGCGGCAAGTGATCGCCGACCTTGTTCGCGCCCATGCGCGCAATCAGGTTTAGACGGCCCGGATCGTTGTCCGGATTGAGCACGTCGATCAGGCGAATCAGGTCTTCAGGGTTCATGCTCGGGCCGACCTTGACCCCGATCGGGTTGTTCACCCCGCGCAGGAATTCGACGTGGGCGCCATCGAGCTGACGGGTGCGGTCGCCGATCCACAGCATGTGCGCCGAGCAGTCGTAGTAGTCGTTGGTCAGGCTGTCGCGACGAACGAAGGCTTCTTCGTAGTTCAGCAACAGCGCCTCGTGAGCGGTGAAGAAACTGGTCTCGCGCAGTTGCGGCGAACTGTCCATGCCGCAGGCGCGCATGAAGGCCAGGGTTTCATCGATGCGGTCGGCCAGGTGGCTGTATTTTTCCGCCAGGGCCGAGTTGGCGATGAAGTCCAGGTTCCACTTGTGTACCTGATGCAGATCGGCAAACCCACCCTGGGCAAAGGCGCGCAGCAGGTTCAGGGTGGCGGTGGACTGGTGGTAGGACTGCAGCAGGCGCTCCGGATCCGGCACGCGGCTCTTTTCGTCGAAACCGATACCGTTGACGATGTCACCCCGATAGGCCGGCAGGGTCACGCCGTCGATGGTTTCGTCGTTGGCCGAGCGTGGCTTGGCGAACTGTCCGGCCATGCGCCCGACCTTGACCACCGGGCAGCCGGCGGCAAAGGTCATGACAATCGCCATTTGCAGGAGCACCTTGAAGGTGTCGCGGATTTTCGCCGCGGAGAACTCGGCAAAGCTTTCGGCGCAGTCGCCGCCCTGCAATAGAAAAGCTCGGCCCTGGGTCACCTCGGCAAACTGACGGCGCAACTCCCGGGCTTCACCGGCAAACACCAGTGGTGGGTAGCTGGCCAGGGTTTGCTCGACTTGCAGCAAATGCGCCGCGTCGGGGTATTGGGGTTGTTGCTGGATCGGCAGGGCGCGCCAGCTGTCAGGGCTCCAGGGTTGGCTCATCGCGGTCTCTAATGTTTTACGCTCGGACATCCATGTTATCAGCAATTAGTGCGTGACCTGTTCCCGTCGCTTCGCGGACAATCGCGCCTTTGCCGCGCCCTGTTCGCGGTGTTATTGCGTTGCCGGGCCCGGTGACGATCAGGAGACGAAATGACTGAGGAGCGCGTCGAGCATCTGCTCGCCGAGGTGCAGGACGAATTTGGCGTGATTCGCGTGCTGGAAGTGGCCGATTACCGCTTTCTCGAATTCGGTGATGCCATCGAACAAAGCTGCGTCTTCACGGCCGATCCGAGCTGGCTCGAGTATGACTACACCCGGGCGATGCTGATCGGTGCGCTGTGCCACGAGCAGCCGGAAAGCGCACTGTTTCTCGGCCTCGGTGCCGGGACGCTGACCCAGGCGTGCCTCAAGTTCCTGCCGCTGGAGGATGTCGAAGCCATCGAGTTGCGCCCTGACGTGCCGCGTCTGGCCATCGAATACCTCGGGCTGGATGACGATCCGCGCCTGTACATCCGTGTGGGTGACGCGCTTGAGCTGCTCGACACTGCCGAGCCGGCGGACCTGATTTTTGTCGACCTGTATACCGATGTCGGTCCCGGCGTCGGGCACCTGGCCTGGTCTTTCCTGGAAAACTGCCAGAAACGCCTGAATCCGGGCGGATGGCTGGTGATCAATCAGTGGGCCACCGATGATGGCAAGCCATTGGGTGCTGCGTTGTTGCGCGGGCTTTATCATCGGCATTACTGGGAGTTGCCGGTAAAGGAGGGCAACGTGATTCTGATCGTGCCTTCGGACCTGGATCAGCAACTGGACATGGACGGCCTGATCGCCCGGGCCGAAGGGCTGGCGCCGCGGTTGGGATACTCGTTGCAGTCGTTGATCAAGGCGATTCGGCCGGCGACCTGATTTATTGCTCGACCGGACTTCATCGCGGGATTGCCCGCGATGAAGCCATGGAAGCCAACACACATTTCACACGCCTTTGAAGACTCCGGGCCGTCGCTCCACCAGTGACAAAACACCCTCCCGGGCATCCTCGCTGCTCATCAGCTTCTTCACCAGCGCCGGCAACCCTTGCGCGGCCGCCGTTTCCCCTTCATATCGCGCCTGTCGGGCAGACATCAACGTCGCCTGAACCCCAAGCGGCGCCTGTCGGGCAATTCGTTCGGCCAACTCGATCGCCCGTGGCAGCAAATCCTCGCTGGCCATGACTTCCTGTACCAACCCAAGATGCAAGGCATCATGGGCATCAAATTCGTCCCCGGTCAGCATCCAGCGCATCGCGTTACCCCAGCCTGCGACTTGATGCAGGCGCAGGGTGGCACCTCCGAAGGGAAATATGCCGCGTTGCACTTCCATTTGCGCAAAACGGGTGTTGCTGGCGCACAGGTTGATATCGGCGGCCAGCATCAACTCGATGCCGATCGTCAGGCAGTAGCCTTGCGCGGCGACAATCACCGGTTTGTTGACTCTCGGTCCGGCGAACACCCCCCACGGATCGCAGCCACCGGGCGGTGTCTGCCAGCCTTCGGTCAGCGCGGCGCTGGCATTGACCAGGTCCAGCCCGGCGGTGAAATGCTCGCCATGGCCGAAGACCACCGCCACCCGCGCTTCGCTGTCAGCCTCGAACTCGCCGTAAGCCAGGCTCAATTCGTTGAGCAGGTCGAGATCGAAGGCGTTGCGTTTGGCGACCCGATCCAGGCCGATCATCAGGACATGACCACGCTTTTCACGGCTCACGCGGCTGGTGTTGAGCTCTTTCATGGTGCATTTCCTCGGGCGGGAAGGGCAGTCGGACCGACGGTCTGACTGTTCAAGATGAACCGTTTTAGCGCCATCGCCCGCTGGGCCGGGCCTTTGAAAAATAGACGCTTGTCAGATTATCCGCAAAGCCTGTGACAGAACGCCGTGCGCGGGAGTTTTGCGATAAAAAAAGCTCCCTTTTTCAGCAAATTCCGGTATAGTGCGCGCCGGCCTTTAGCCGGGCCGCGTTTAGGTAGAGCAATTCCCCGAAGTCAGCTTCGGCTGCACGTCCGCATCGCGGACTCTTCCTTGACGATTCTTTTCATTCATTCGTTTTCGCAAATCCCCGCCGACAAAGCTGCCAGGGCGACTCTTGAGTCTCAACACGGCATGCGCAGCTTTGGAGCATGGGTCTTTGCGGATGCACTTAGAGGCAGACCCATGACCCAGGAAATCGGCGGCTTCGCCGCTCTTGAACTTCATCCCAATATTGTCGCTGCAGTAGTCGCTACCGGCTATGAAGAGCCTTCGGCCATTCAGCAGCAGTCGATCCCGATCATTCTCGCCGGTCACGATATGATTGGTCAGGCGCAAACCGGTACCGGTAAAACCGCTGCCTTTGCCCTGCCTATCCTGCACCGCATTGATCCGTCCAAGCGCGAGCCGCAAGCTCTGATCCTGGCCCCAACTCGTGAGTTGGCGCTACAAGTTGCAACCGCTTTCGAAACCTACGCCAAGCAAATGCCGGGCGTAACTGTTGTGGCTGTCTACGGCGGTGCGCCGATGGGCCCACAACTGAAAGCAATCCGTAATGGCGCACAGATCGTTGTCGCCACTCCGGGCCGTCTGTGCGACCACCTGCGTCGCGACGAAAAAGTACTGGCCACCGTTAACCACCTGGTTCTCGACGAAGCCGACGAAATGCTCAAGCTGGGCTTCATGGACGACCTGGAAGTTATCTTCAAGGCCATGCCGGAAACCCGTCAGACCGTATTGTTCTCGGCCACCTTGCCACAATCGATCCGTGCCATCGCTGAGCGCCACCTGCGCGATCCGAAGCATGTGAAGATCCAAAGCAAGACCCAGACCGTTACCGCGATCGAACAGGCTCACCTGTTGGTTCACGCTGACCAGAAGACTTCTGCCGTTCTCAGCTTGCTGGAAGTGGAAGATTTCGACGCGCTGATCATGTTCGTGCGTACCAAGCAAGCGACCCTGGACCTGGCCAGTGCCCTGGAAGCCAAAGGCTACAAAGCCGCTGCGCTGAACGGTGACATTGCCCAGAACCAGCGTGAGCGTGTGATCGACTCCCTCAAGGATGGCCGTCTGGACATCGTTGTGGCGACCGACGTTGCTGCTCGTGGCCTGGACGTTCCGCGCATCACTCACGTGTTCAACGTTGACATGCCGTACGACCCGGAGTCCTACGTTCACCGTATCGGCCGTACTGGCCGTGCCGGTCGCGAAGGTCGCGCGCTGTTGCTGGTGACTCCACGTGAGCGCCGCATGCTGCAGGTCATCGAGCGTGTAACCGGTCAGAAAGTTGCCGAAGTTCGTCTGCCGGACGCTCAAGCCGTTCTGGACGCGCGCATCAAGAAACTGACCAACAGCCTTTCGCCGCTGGTGGCTGAAGCTGAATCGACCCATGGTGATCTGCTGGATCGCCTGACTGCCGATATCGGTTGCAGCCCGCGTGCCTTGGCCGCAGCCCTGCTGCGCAAGGCGACCAACGGTCAAGCGCTGAACCTGGCCGCTATCGAGAAAGAGCGTCCACTGGTGCCGAACAACGCACCACGTGGCGATCGTCCAGAGCGTTCCGGTGATCGTCCTGAGCGTGGTGACCGCGAGCGTCGCGCACCAATCCCTCTGGCCGAAGGCCGTGCTCGTTGCCGTACCGCGCTGGGCGCGCGTGATGGCATCGCTGCCAAGAACCTGCTGGGCGCCATCCTCAATGAAGGTGGTCTGGCTCGTGAAGCCATCGGTCGCATCCAGGTTCGTGACAGCTTCAGCCTCGTTGAGCTGCCGGAAGATGGTCTGGAGCGTCTGCTGACCAAGCTGAAGGACACTCGCGTTGCCGGTAAGCAGTTGAAGCTGCGTCGCTACCGCGAAGATTGATCCGCTTTCGGGCTGATTGATCGCACATAAAAAATCCCCGACTGGTTCGGGGATTTTTTTTGCCTGCTGATTTGTGCTTGGCTTGACCGGTACGAATCGGCCTGGCGGATCAACCGAAACGATAGATGTCCATGCCCAGTGCGCCCATGGTGAATCCTTGGTGGACGACGCTGAACTGACCGCCGGCACTGCGGGCAAAGTACAGCGGCAGCAAGTGTTCGTCGCTGGGATGGTTGCGCACGGCATTCGGTGCTTGTTGTCGATAATCGTGCAGGGCTGATTCATCATTGGCCGCAAGCTTCTCGATCATCCAGTCGCGGAATGCCTGCGCCCACGGTTCGACGCTCTCGGGACCGGCATGCCAGTCCAGTTCCCGCAGGTTATGGGTGATGCTGCCTGAACCGATCAGTAAAACGCCTTGCGCACGCAGGCTGCTCAGGGCATGGCCGACGCGGGTCTGCAGGGTTGGGCCGCCACGGGTGGGCAGGGAAACCTGAACGATCGGAATATCCGCCAGTGGATACATCAGTGACAGGGGTACCCAGACACCGTGATCGAAAGGTCGGTCAGGGTCGATGCGGGCGGGGAGGTTGCTGGCCTTCAACAGTTCGACGACTTCGGCAGCCAGTTGTGGATTGCCGGGTGCTGGGTACTGAACTTCGAACAAGGCTTTGGGGAAGCCGCCGAAGTCATGCCAGGTGTCAGGTCGTGGATTACCGCTGACCAACAGTTCATTGCTCTCCCAGTGCGCAGATACAATCACGATGGCTTTGGGTTTCGGCATCTCTGCCGCCAGGCGAGCCAGGGCGGGCCCGCTGGCGCCGGGTTCCAGGGCTAGCATGGGAGAACCATGGGATATGTACAGACTGGGGAACATAGACGAGCTCCTGAGAGTTAAGATGGCACCATCTTCAATCAGATCATTGATCTAAATCTAATATAAGTTTTAGGGTGTTTTGATCGAATTTTCGGGGTTATTTATGCAGCCGGAGTTTTGGCACAAGCGATGGGCGTCGAATCAGATCGGCTTTCATCTGCTGGAAGTGAATCCTTATCTGCAGCGGTTCTGGCCGGCGTTGGGCCTGGAAGAGGGCAGTCGCGTTCTGGTGCCCTTGTGTGGGAAGAGTCTGGATGTGTTGTGGCTCGCTCATCAGGGGCACGAGGTTCTGGGCGTCGAACTGTCGGAAAAGGCCATCGAGGACTTTTTCAGCGAGCATCACTTTGATCCTGTCGTCAGCGAGCAGGGGCCGTTCAAGGTTTATCGCGCAGGCTCTATTGAGCTTTGGTGCGGTGACTTCTTCGAGCTGACAGCCGGCGATGTGGCTGATTGCGCTGCGTTATATGACCGGGCCGCATTGATTGCGCTGCCGCCTTCGATGCGCGAGCAATATGCCACGCATTTGAAGCGGATCCTGCCCAAGGATTGCCATGGGCTTTTGATCACGCTCGATTATGACCAGGCTCAAATGGACGGCCCACCGTTTGCCGTGCTGGATGACGAAGTGAAGCGATTGTTTGGCCAGGCATGGTCGCTAAAAATCCTGGAAGATCAGGACGTGCTGAGCGAGAGCGGGAAGTTTCTGGAGGCAGGCGTTACGCGACTTGAAGAGCGGGTGTATCGGGTGTCCACCCGGTAATTTTTAGCGACTGCTGTAGCTACTTTGCGAGCAGTCCTTGTTCAAGCTGGCAAAAAAGGCCCGCATCACTGCGGGCCTTCTTGTTTATCAGGGAATCTCTCAGCCCCGGCGACGAGCCAGCGCATCGATACGCTCTTCCAGCGGCGGGTGGCTCATGAACATGCGGGCAAAGCCCTGTTTGATGCCACCGTTGATGCCGAACGCGTTCAGAGTGTCAGGCATGTGCACCGGCAGTCCCTGTTCCGCACGCAGGCGTTGCAGGGCGCCGATCATCGCAGCCGTGCCGGCCAGTTGTGCACCGGCTTCGTCAGCGCGGAATTCGCGTTTGCGCGAGAACCACATGACGATGGCGCTGGCCAGGATACCCAGGACCAGTTCAGCGAAAATGGTCGCCACGTAGTAGGCAATGCCCTGGCCTTCTTCGTTCTTGAAAATCACCTTGTCGACAAAGTTACCGATGATCCGTGCGAAGAACATCACGAAGGTGTTCACCACGCCCTGGATCAATGCCAGCGTGACCATGTCGCCATTGGCCACGTGGCCGATTTCGTGGGCCAGTACGGCTTTCACTTCATCGGGTGAGAAACGCTCGAGCAGACCCTGGCTCACTGCGACCAGCGCGTCGTTCTTGTTCCAGCCGGTGGCGAATGCGTTCGCTTCGTAGGCTGGGAAAATCCCGACTTCAGGCATCTTGATCCCGGCTTCGCGGGACAATTGCTCGACGGTTTGCAGCAGCCATTGCTCGTGACGGGTGCGTGGCTGGGTAATGATCTGGGTGCTGGTGCTCATCTTCGCCATCCACTTGGAGATGAACAGCGAGAACAGGGAACCGGCGAAACCAAAGACCGCACAGAAAATCAGCAGCTGATTGAGGTTGAGGTCAACCCCGTTGGCCGCCATGAACCCGTTGAAGCCGAAAAGGCTCAGGGTGATGCTGGCAATCAGCACGACCGCCAGGTTAGTGGCCAAAAACAGCAGGATGCGCATCATGGTTGTAGAAATCTCCTTTTGCTAAAGATGTAGCGTACTGCGGGGTATATAAGGTGCTGCACCGGGGTATTCAACCAGGTGACTATTTCAAACTGTGTCCTACGGCAAAAGCTTAGCTGCTTGCAGGGCATTTCCGATGGTCCAGCAGGAAGGGTTTGTAAGGCATTGGATGTCGCAGGCCCCGTCGTTGTTAGTCACGGACCGGTAAGTGGGTATAGATGATGAATTGAGGCTTCGATGGGCGGCTGGGCACATACATGTGTTGCTGAATGAATCACCGTGCGACCGCTGAAGGTGTCGCACGGTGAAAATCCGCTTATTGGCGATAGGACTTGAGGAAGTTGCCAATGCGCCCAATGGCCATGTCCAGGTCATCGACACGCGGCAGGGTCACGACCCGGAAATGGTCCGGCCATGGCCAGTTGAAGGCCGTGCCTTGCACCACCAGCAGCTTCTCGGAGAGCAGCAAGTCGAGGACGAACTTCTCGTCGTTGTGGATCGGGCAGACTTTCGGATCGATGCGCGGGAACGCATACAGCGCGCCCATCGGCTTGACACAGCTGACCCCTGGGATGTCGTTGAGCAATTCCCAGGTACGGTTGCGCTGCTCCAGCAGCCGTCCTGGCGGCAACACCAGATCGTTGATGCTCTGATATCCGCCCAGTGCGGTCTGGATCGCATGCTGGCTCGGCACGTTGGCGCAAAGGCGCATGTTGGCCAGCATGTCGATGCCTTCGATGTAGCTCTGGGCATGGTGTTTGGGGCCGGAAATGGCGATCCAGCCGGAACGGAATCCAGCGACCCGATAGGACTTGGACAGACCGTTGAAGGTCAGGCACAGCAAGTCTGGCGCCAGGGATGCCGTGCAAATGTGCACGGCATCGTCGTACAGGATCTTGTCGTAGATCTCGTCGGAGAACACCACCAGATTATGCTGGCGAGCCAGTTCCAGCATGCCCAGCAACACTTCTTTCGAGTACACCGCACCGGTGGGGTTGTTCGGGTTGATGATCACCAGCGCCTTGGTGTTCGGGGTGATCTTGGCCTTGATGTCTGCCAGGTCCGGCCACCAGTTGGCCTGCTCGTCGCACAGATAGTGCACCGGGTTGCCGCCCGACAGACTGACTGCGGCGGTCCACAGCGGGTAATCCGGCGCCGGGACCAGCACTTCGTCGCCATTGTTGAGCAGGGCCTGCATCGACATCACGATCAGCTCGGAAACGCCGTTGCCCAGGTAGATGTCTTCAATGCCGACACCTTCCACCTGTTTCTGTTGGTAGTACTGCATGACGGCCTTGCGCGCGCTGAACAGGCCTTTGGAGTCACTGTAGCCCTGGGCGGTCGGCAGGTTGCGGATCACGTCCTGGAGGATTTCGTCCGGTGCTTCGAAACCAAAGGGCGCCGGGTTGCCGATGTTCAGCTTGAGGATGCGATGGCCTTCCTCTTCCAGGCGTTTGGCGTGCTTGAGCACTGGGCCGCGAATGTCGTAGCAGACGTTGGCGAGCTTGTTCGATTTGCTGACCTGCATGGCGATGTGTTCCCGAAAATGAACGATCCAGGCGGCGAATGAACAACCGTACTGGGAATCCTGCGTAATCACACAGGTCTGACGCCTTGAGAGGCAGCACCCATAAATCCGTTTGAATGCGCGTGGTCTGGCTGCCAGACTGGCGTTTGACGAGGCGCAATCATACGTGCCGCCCGATCCGTGGAAAAGGTACAGATCGGGCTTTTTCAGCCGCTGAGGTGTGACGATGGAAAAGTTGGAAAAAACCCTGGAAGAATGGAAAGCCATGCTCGATCCGGAGCAGTACAACGTGTGCCGGCTCAAGGGCACCGAGCGCCCGTTCTCCGGCAAGTACAACGACACCAAAACCGATGGTGTCTACCACTGCATCTGCTGCAACGAGCCGCTGTTCGACTCCGGGACCAAATTCGATTCCGGCTGCGGCTGGCCAAGCTTCTATGCACCGATCGCCGATAGCGCAATGATCGAGATTCGTGATATCAGCCACGGCATGATCCGCACGGAGGTGGTTTGCGCCAAATGCGATGCGCATCTGGGACACGTTTTTCCAGACGGTCCGCCACCAACCGGTCTGCGTTATTGCATTAACTCCGTATGCCTGGATCTGGTCCCCCGCGTCTGACGCGATGCTGGGTAATGTCGTGAGCGGGCTTGCCGGCGAAAATGCCCGTAAATGCAATGCCAATATCAAGGGCCTTTTCGCTGGCAAGCCAGCTCCCGCAAATTTGGGTCCTCTGTCGCGACGATTGATTAATTAAATTGCACGCAATTCAATTGCTCGCTATTTTGTGGTCTCTTCTTTTGATCCGGAACCTCAAAACATGAGCGACAACCTGCTGAGCATCCCTTGCACCACCATCAAGGGTGAACAAAAGACCCTGGCGGATTTCGCCGGTAAAGCCGTGTTGGTCGTCAATACCGCCAGCAAATGCGGTTTTACCCCGCAATACAAAGGCCTTGAAGAGCTATGGCAGACCTACAAGGATCAAGGTCTGGTCGTGCTGGGCTTTCCCTGCAATCAATTTGGCAAGCAGGAACCGGGCAACGAAGGGGCGATTTCCGAGTTTTGCGAGTTGAACTACGGCGTCAGTTTCCCGCTGTTCAAGAAAATCGACGTTAATGGCGCCAGCGCCCACCCCCTGTTTGTGCAGTTGAAAAAGCGCGCTCCGGGAGTGCTCGGCTCCCAGGGCATCAAGTGGAATTTCACCAAATTCCTGATCGGCAAGGACGGCCAGTTGGTCAAGCGTTTCGCCCCGGCGACCAAGCCGCAGGACCTGAGCCGCGAGATCGAAGCCCTGCTCAAATGAACAGCTTGTCAGTCGATTCGCTGAATCTCGACAGCCAGCTCTGCTTCAAGCTGTACGCCGCTTCCCGCGCGGTCATTCGCGCCTACAAGCCGATGCTCGATCAGTTGGGTCTGACCTATCCGCAATATCTGGCGATGCTGGTGTTATGGGAGTGGCAGGAGACAGCTCCCGAGCAACCAACGGTCAAGGCGCTGGGTGAGCGCCTGGCCCTGGATTCCGGCACGCTCACGCCGCTGCTCAAGCGTCTGGAGCAGTTGCACCTGGTCCAACGGCAGCGTTCGGCGCGCGATGAGCGTGAGGTGCACCTGAGCCTGTCGCCTTCCGGCCTGGCGTTGCGCGATCTGGTCGGGCCATTGAAGGCTCGCCTGCTCTGCGACAGCGGTGTGGATCTGGATCGTCTGAATGAGCTACGCGATGGCCTCGATCATCTGTTGGGGCAAATCAAGGCGCTGTCGTAACGGGAATCCACACGTCCAGCAGAGCGGCCAGCTCTTCCCGGCGGAAGGGTTTGGCCAGGTAGTCGTTCATGCCCGCTGCACGGCATCGTTCGCGTTCCTCGGACATGGCGTTGGCGGTCAGGGCGACGATGGGCAACTGTGGCCAGCGCCCGCTGCGGCGGATTTGCCGGCTGGCCTCATAGCCATCCATCACCGGCATGTTGCAGTCCATCAGCACCAGATCGAACTCCTTGAATTCCAGCTGATCCAGCGCCTCGGCACCGTGGGCAGCGACGGTGACGTCGCAGCCGAGTTTCCCGAGCATGCCTTTGGCCACCAGTTGGTTGACCGGGTTGTCCTCCACCAGCAGCACCCGGCCGCGTCGCTGCGGTGAATGAATGTCGATCCGGGTGTCGCTGAGCGGGCCGCCATCCGGTTGCAGAATTCGCTGCAAGGTCTGGTACAGCGCATTGCGTGCCAAGGGACGCGCCTGTTGCTGCAGGGGGGCGAGGGCGCTGACCTGTTCACTGGGCAGGAAGCTGCCGTAGGCGGTCACCAGCAGAATGGGCGCGGTGAAGGTGGGGCGCAGGCTGAACAGGCATTCGGGGCAATCGGTAATCAACACATCGGGGGCCAGACCGATCAATGGGTCATCGATGGAGCGCTGCAAATACTCAAGCCCCCAGCCAGGCAACAAATTGCCGAGCAATTCCGCCAAACCGCTGCTGGCCGCCGTGATCGCAACAACTTTGCCTTGCAGCGATGGCGCAGCCAGTGCCCGGGTGTGTCGGGGTAGCGGCAGTTCGGCGCAGAACTGGCTGCCGAAACCCGCTTCGGAGCTGATGGTGAGGCGCCCCTGCATGGCTTCGCAGAGGTTGTAGGTCAGGGCCAGCCCCAACCCGGTACCGCCAAACTGCCGGGTAATGCCGGCACCGGCCTGGGTGAAGGGCTGGAATATCTTTACCTGAGCGTCCTGCGGGATCCCGATGCCCGTGTCACAGACTTCGATTCGGACACCGTCGCTGAAGGTCGACAGGCGCACATCGACCCGCCCGAACCGGGTGAATTTGAGGGCGTTGGACAGCAGGTTGCTGACGATTTGCCGGACCCGGGTCGGATCGCCGAGAACCAGCGCCGGAAAGTCCGGATCGATCAGGCACGTCAGTTCGACGCTCGGCGCAGCGTTCTGCGACAGCAGATTGGCGGTGTCTTCGATCAGCGAGCCGAGGTCGAACGGGATGTGTTCGAGCTCGAGTTGGCCGGCATCGAACTTCGACAGATCCAGAATATCGTTGAGCAATTCCACCAGCACTTTGCCGGAGTCATGGGCGATGGACAGTTGTTGCTGCTGCTCGGGATTCAACGGGCCATCGAGGGACAGCGCGATCATCCCCAGCAGGCCGTTAAGGGGAGTGCGAATTTCATGACTCATGTTGGCCAGGAACACCGAGCGTGCTTCAGCCATGTCCAGGGCTGTGCTGCGAGCAGTTTCCAGTTCCTGGTTGGATTGGCTGAGCCGTGCGTTGATCGCCTTGAGTTCCGCTGTGCGGGCCGAAACGATGTTTTCCAGTTGACCGAGATAGTCGGTCAGGCGATTTTCGGCGTTGCGCCGCTGCTGGATTTCAGTCTCGACGTTCTCGAATTGCTGATTGACCACGTTCACCAGCACGCCGATTTCATCGGCGGCGTGCCCCGCCGGGCATTCCAGTGAACTCGACTCCATGCTGCGAGAGTCGCGGCCGCTGAGTTCGCGAATGAGGCGCACCAAGGGTTTGGTCAGCATCACGTAGAACAGCGCCAGCAAAATACCCGTCAGGATCAGGCTGCGGGCGAAACCGTTGAGCAGGGTCACTTCGGCTCGACGCAGGAAGCGGTAGCCGAAGGAGTAGGTATCGACATCCAGTCGCAGAGTGCCGAGGGATTCGTTCGGCAAGTGATCCAGGTACAAGCGATCTTCGAACTGGCGGTCGGCACCGAACAGGAAGTCGCTCAGCAGGCGATAGCCACTTTGCAGGCCCGGGCGTTTGACGTCCGCCAGCACATTGCCATTGTTGTCGACCAGTTTCGCGCCGATGATCGCAGGCGAGCGCAGCAGGCCCAGGGTCAGTTCCTGGGCAAGTTCGGCGTCGATGTTGTAGGCGATACGTGAGGCAGGGTTGTGGCTGATTTGCAGTAAAGACTGTATTTCCCGGTTGATGGAAGCGTCTTCACTGGCATAATCGATGCCAATCTGTAGCAGGCTGAGCAGCATGCCCAGGATTAAACCGACCAGCACGGTAACGCGCGCCTGCTTGTAAGACAGGCGGTTGGTGAACTTGATATCCATGGGGTGTTGAACCACTTCCATTTCCCTTCGCTGCTCAAGCATAGCCGATCATGCATGGATACCGATGTGCTCGCGAGCCCTTTGCACAAGGGGCTGATGCTCACCTACCGCCTTGCATTGTCGCTGTATCGCCATCATTACTGTGAATGTGCTCGAGGAGAAGACGTGGATTCCCGATTGAATGCTTTTCTTGAACGCGCCGACGCCGTTCTGGCCCGCATCGAGCCGCTGTTGCCTGCCCCTCGGCAAGCCATCGACTGGAATCAGAGCCTGGCGTCTCGCTGGCAGCGTGAGGGGCGCAGCGGCTTTCTGTTGCCCCTGGAAGTCAGTCTCGACATGCGTCTGTCCGACCTGATCGGCGTCGATCGGCAGGTGGAGCAACTGGGGCGCAATACCCGGCAGTTCCTCGATGGCATGCCGGCCAACCACGCGCTGCTCTGGGGTTCGCGCGGCACCGGTAAATCGTCGCTGGTCCGCGCTCTGCTGGCCGAACACGCCAAGACCGGTTTGCGCCTGATCGAAATCGAACGCGATCATCTGGCGGATCTGCCTCGGGTGGTCGAACAGATTGCCAAGCTGCCGCAACGTTTCGTGTTGTTCTGCGATGACCTGTCGTTCGAGTCGGGCGAAGGCGATTATCGCGTGCTCAAGAGCGTACTCGACGGTTCGCTCGAGCAGGCGCCGGATAACGTTTTGCTTTACGCCACCTCCAACCGTCGCCACCTTGTGCCGGAAAAGGAAAGCGATAACGAAAACTGGAAGCGGGTCGACGGCGAGCTGCATCCGAGCGAGGCGGTGGAGGACAAGATTGCCCTGTCGGATCGCTTCGGGCTTTGGCTGTCGTTCTACCCGTTCACCCAGGAGCACTTCCTCAATGTGGTCGAGCATTGGATCGGCCAGTTGGCCGACAAGGCCGGCCTCAAGTGGCAGCGCGATGAGCAGTTGGACATCCTCGCAGTGCGTTGGGCCACCGGGCGCGGCAATCGCAACGGACGTTGCGCGTATCAATTTGCCCGCTATTGGGTCGGGCTGAAACTGTTGGAGCACAAGGCATGATCGATTTACAGCAGAGCGGCCAGGGCCTCGAAGGTTACGGCATGCTGCATGCGCAGCTTGAATCCTTGTTGGCGGACGAACGGGATTTCATCGCCAACGCCGCGCAGTTTTCGGCATTCCTGTTCAATCAGCTCGACGATCTGAACTGGGCCGGTTTCTACCTCAATCGCAATGAAGAGCTGGTGCTCGGCCCGTTTCAGGGGCAGATCGCTTGCGTGCGGATTCCGTTCGGACGCGGCGTTTGCGGGACGGCGGCGGCGACCTTGCAAACGCAATTGGTCGAAGACGTGCATGCATTCCCGGGACATATCGCCTGCGACAGTGCGTCGAACAGCGAACTGGTGGTGCCGTTGGTCAAGGACGGACGCTTGATCGGCGTGTTGGACCTCGACAGCCCGAAACTGGCGCGTTTCACCGCACAGGATCAGGCCGGCATCGAGCAACTGGCAGCGATTTTCCTGCGCCTGACCGATTGCTGATCAAGCCCGCAGGCCAGCCTTGATAAGCAGGCCTGACGGGTCCACCGCATCGATCTGCCGGGGATCGAGGAAGCGCTCGGCGTACTGCAAGTAAATGTGGGCGTTGATGAACAACCCGAACAACTCGGGATCGATGTGGGCGTCCCGGCACATGTTGGCCATGATGCCCAGCGCCTCGCTCAGGGTCTTGGCTTTCTTGTAGGGGCGGTCAGCAGCGGTCAGCGCCTCGAAAATATCGGCTATCGCCATCATTCTGGCTGGCAGGCTCATCTCTTCGCGCTTCAAGCGTTTTGGATAACCGGTGCCATCCATTTTTTCGTGATGGCCACCGGCAATTTCCGGGACGGTGCGCAGGTGACTGGGGAAGGGCAGGTGATTGAGCATCAGGATCGTCTGCACCATGTGATGATTGATGATGAAGCGCTCTTCGTTCGTCAGGGTGCCTCGGGCAATGCTCAGGTTGTACAGCTCGCCACGGTTGTATTTGTAGCGTGGCACATCGAGTTTGAAACCCCATGGGTTGTCCGGTGAAATCAGTTCGGACTCGATTCGCTCGAACAGATGTTCGGGTTTGTCTGCCAGCAGCGATTCGCTGACCGGCAGCGTCGGTGCCGGCGTGCGTGACTGGCGCCGGTTCTCTTCCCAGGAAACCCCCAATCGGTCATCCAGGGTTCGTGTCCAGGTGCGTTGGCCGATGCTGCGCAGGCGTTGCAGGTCGGCGTCAGCCATGGCCTCGCCGCCGAGATTGCAGCGGGCAATGAACGCGAAATCATCATCCAGCTCCGCCAGCGTGGCATGGCGAAGTTGCGCCAGATGTTGCTCGTCACCACCTTCGGCAAGGGCTTGCCAATAGCTGATCCAGGCATCGCGCTTGAGCACTTCGAAACGGGTGCGGATTTCGTGGATGCGGTCGTTCAGGGTTTCCAGCTTCGTGGCTTTATCGACGACATACTCAGGGGTGGTGACCTTGCCGCAGTCGTGCAGCCAGGCGGCGATGTGCAACGCCTCCCATTCATCCTCGGTGGGTCGATAACCGCTGAAAGCCGGGTCCTGACTGGCCGCAGCCGCTTGGGCGAGCATCAATGTCAGGGCCGGAACGCGTTGGCAATGCCCTCCCGTATAGGGACTCTTGGCGTCGATCGCGCCGGCCAGCAGTTTGATGAAGGCGTCCAGCAACTGTTTTTGTCGGGCTTGCAGGCGCTGGCTTTCGATACTCACCGCAGCGGCACCGGATACAGCCTGTAGAAACGCAATGCGGTCGGGGCGGAGTTTTTCCAGGTCGCTCTGGTTGCCACTATCGGCCAACAGAAACACCAGCAAGCCCACGGTTTCGTTATGCCGATTGTGCAAGCGGATGCCGATCAAATGAACGCGAGGGCAGTTCAGAGCGAGCAACACCTTCTGCAAATCCCCAGCCTCCTCGAAGCCAAGATGGGTGACAACGTTGTCGGCATTCGACAGCTGCTTTAGCCAGGCTGGGCTTTGTGGATCTTGAAGTTCATGCCCGCGGATATCGAAGGATGATGGCGTTTCAGAGGTGTCTTTGATGACCAGCCCCATGGGCTCCATGCGATCACCATCGCCTTCGCGCAGGTAAATCAGGCCGGCCTGGGCCTGGCCGATCTTCAGAGTTTCAAACAGCACCCGTTCCAGCAGGGGGGCGAAACGGGTTTCGGCGCTCAGGCTGTCGGTGATCTGGAAGAAACTCGCCAGGGTCTCTTTCATGCGCGCCATCGATACGCTCAGTTGGTCGACTTCCAGCACCGGAGAACGGCGGGTAACGGGAAAGTTGAAATTGAAACTGCGAATTGCGTCCGCCTCCTTTACCAGCGCACGCAAGGGTTTGACCAGGACCCTCGACGTCAGCCAGCCGAGTGGAATGCACAACAGCAGCGTCGCGAGGGTAATCAGCGCCCCTTGCCAGCGCATGCGATAGGCATCGGCGAGCAGTTCATCTTCGGGGACCAGTAGTGCCAGTTGCAGCCCTTGCGGGCCGCCCTCCTGCATGCTGCTGCGGGCCACGATCCATTGGCGACCGCTGGCACTCAGGCGATTGCCTTCCGGTGGGCGATTGAGCAGTTCACCAAGACTGGGGCTCAGGTCGGCGGCCTTGATCAGGCGGGCGGTTTGATCATCGACGATCAGTCGGCCGCTGTCGGGATACGCGACAGCATTGCCCGCGGCATCGAATAGCACGATTTCGGTGGCTGGCGTCACCACGTGTTTGGCCAGCGTGGCGCTGAGTTCTTCCAGGGTCAGGTCGGCACCCATCACGGCATGCTCGCCGCTGCGACGGGCCAGGGTGGTGCCGACGTTGTGGGTAGAGAAAAAGACGTAGGGCTCGGTGGTGATCTGGTCGCTGTCGCGGCTGGCGCTGGAAAACCAGGCACGGCTTCGTGGATCGTAGGTGTCGGCCGGATAGTCATGACGACTGATGAGGGTCAGGGTCTGATCGAAAAACAGCGATTGGGAATGGGTCAGGCCCTGGCGGTCATGTTCGATGCTCCACACCTGATAGGCCGCTGTTTCCGGGGCTTTGAGCAGCGCTTTCAACTGAGGGGTGCGCAGCGGGCGCACCATGAAAAAGTCACCGGTGTCATAACCCAGGTAAAGCGATGCCAGATCGGGGTTGTCCGTGAGCGACTGACTGAAGGGTTTGAGCAGGATCAGGCGCTGCTCCAGGTTCACGCCCTGTGCCGCCGGGTTGTCCACCAGCAGGCTCAACAGGTGACGAATCGGCTCGTAAGTAGCCCGTAGATCCTGGCGGACATCCTGCTCGATACGGTTGAACAGCTTTTCACTGCTGGAAAGAATGATCTGCGTGGTTTGCCGATAGTTGAAAATACCCAGCACCACCCCGGTCAGCAGCAATAGCAGCGTGAACATCACACTGATATGGACATGCAGGGGAAACCGCCGTTGATCCGGGCGCAGTGGGCTGGACATGCAGTTCACTCCATGATGGTTAACACACTGCTCAGCGCCCAAGCATAGTTAAGGCTCTGTCATTCTGCTTTCGTCGTTTTGTCCAAGTTGTTGCAGCAATGCCCGGTCCAATTCGAGTAGTGCGCGTTCGATGGCTTTGCAGCATTCGGCTATTTTTTCTGGACGGAAATTGTCTCGGCAAGCGGTTTCGAGCACCTCACAGGTGTCGATCAATCGGGAGGCCTGAACGATTCGGGCGGCGCCTTTGATTTTGTGCGCAATGTCGAGAAATGCCTGCGGGTCCGAGGAGTTCGACAGTCCCAGCAAACCTTGTCGATCCAGACGATTGCTATTCAACAGCTCGTTCAAGAGGCGCCGGTTCAATACCGGATTGCCTCCCGTCATCAGTTCAAAACCTTCCAGGTTGAAGGCAGGGGCGAGGTCTGTGGGCTCCATGCGTTTAACCCAATGGCTCAAGGCGGTCAGGGTCAGCGGTTTGAACAGGCAGTCGTCCATCCCGGCCTGTTTGCAGCGTTGAATCTCTTCCGGTTGTGCATTGGCAGTAAAGCCCAGCACGGTACATGGGCGTTGTTGCATTTTTTGTTCTTCTCGGCGAATGGCGCGGGCCAGCTCGTAACCATTCATGATCGGCATGTTGCAATCGGCGATGACCAGGTCGAACCTGTCGTTTTTCCATGCTTCGAATGCAGCCTGACCATCCTCTGCGACGCTGAATCGATGGCCCAGGAATTCCAGTTGCTGGCACATGAGCAGGCGATTTGCCGCGTGATCATCGACCACCAGCACATTCAAGGGAGCTGCCCCTGTGGATATCTGTGATTCAGTCATGCCTCGCGAAGGCTCAAGTGGCAAGGTGGGCAGTTGCAATGAAATCCGAACTTGAGTGCCGACACCCGGCTGACTCAGTAATTGCAGGCTACCGCCCATTTGTTCGCACAAACTGCGGCTGATCACCAATCCAAGTCCGGTGCCGCCACGGACGGATTGCCCGGTATTGGCGGCCTGAGCGAAGGGTTCGAACAGGCGCTGCTGATCCCGTTCACTGATCCCGATACCGCTGTCTTCGACGTTCAGCAGCATTTGCACCTGACCAGGCTCGATGCTCGGGTGCAGGTCGACGACAATCCTGACGTGTCCCTGCTCGGTAAACTTGATGGCGTTGCTGACCAGATTGGACAACACCTGCTTGAAGCGCAGCGGGTCGAGCAAGACATCGATCGGCGGATTGACCGGGTTGAACTCCAGCCGTAATTCGAGCCCTTTTTGCCGGGCCAAGCCATCGAAGATACGTGCCACTGACGCGACGGTTTCCCGCGGATTGACGCGCTCAGGGCTCAGGGTCAAGCGCCCTGATTCAATGCGCGCGATGTCGAGTATGTCGCCGATCAGCTCCAGCAGATCCTTTGCCGAGTGGTAGGCCACATCGATGGCGGAGCGATCGGGGTGGTCATGTTCAATACGCTTGAGGGTCAACTCGAGCAAGCCAATCACCGCATTCATCGGTGTGCGAATCTCATGGCTCATGGTCGCCAGGAAGGTACTTTTGGCCCGGTTGGCCTCGTCGGCGCGCTCTTTGGCACATCGCAGGTCATCGAATAGTTGCCGTCGTTCACTGATGTCAATCCAGCCGCCGATGATGCCCTGTACTTCGCCGCTTGAGTCGCGGTAAGGAATGATCCAGTGATAGATCGTCAACCGGCGACCGCCGATATGCAGCGCACGATCGAGAATCAGTGGCGTGCCCTCGGCCACGACACGCTGGTAATCGGCCTGATATTCCCGGGCTTCGAAGGCGTTGCTCATGGTGCCTTGGATGACGGTTTTGCCGATGACGTCTTCGCGTTTCGCGCAAAAGGCTTGCAGATAACTGTCATTGCAGCTTTGCAGCACGCCCTGGCGATCACGAACATAAATCGGGTGAGGCGTACCGTTGACCAGTGAACGCATGAATTCGTACTGATCGTTCAACGCACGCTCGGCCGCTTTGCGTTGATTGATCTGGCGCCGCATGTACGCGTTCCAGGCCATGGAAATCAATAACAGCACGCCAGCCCCCATGACGATCTGGTAGAACAGCCGATGGTAGGTGCGCCAGGTACTTTGCGAGGACGCCGTATAGCCACGCCAGCGGCTGTTGATAATGCCCAGTTCTTCCGGCGCGATGCTCAACAGGGCTTTGTTGAGGATGTCGTTGAGTTCCTTGGCCTCGCGCCCGGTGGCCAGGGAGAACGCCGCTTGCTCGGTGCCGATGGTGGTACTGATTTGTAGTGTGTGCTCGAAGAGCTGTGATGAGATGAAGTAGTTGGCGATTACCAGCGAATTCACGGCTCCCTCTGCCTGGCCCTCGGCGAGCATCTCTACTGCGCTGAATGTGTCAGGCGTCTCGATGAGTTTTATTCGCGGGAACTCGGTACGCAAATAATCCATCAACGGATTGCCTTGGGCGATTGCCAGGCGCTTGCCCTTGAGCTGCGTCAGGTTGCCGGGACTATCGGCGGCCTTGCGCGTCAGCAGGACGTAGGAATTTTGCAGATAGGGGCGGGTGAAATTAAGCAGCCTGTCCCGTTTTGCGCTGGGGAGCAGCGCGGCGATCAGATCGGCCCGGTTGTCTTTGATCCGCTCGATCATGTCGCTGTCGCTGCGACTGCGCTGGATCTCGAAGCGTAAACCCGTGCGCAATCTGATCAGTTCAAGCAAATCCGCGGCGACCCCACGGAAGTTGCCGTCACTGTCAAAAAACGTCAGCGGCGCGAATGCTTCATTGACGACGACACGGACTACCGGATGTTGTGCCAGCCAGCGTTCTTCGCCATAACTGAGCGCCAGTTTGTGATCGGTAAGCAGAATGTCACTGCCGGCACTCCAGCGTTTGGCGATATTTTCCCGTTCGCTGGCGGGGATCGCCATCAGCATCGTATTGATGATTCCAAGCAGCTCCGGATTGTCCTTGCGTACCGCAAAGCTGAAGCCATGGGCTTCGTGCTTGCCGAAGTTGGCCATGCGGATGTTGTTCAGGTAGCCCTTGTTGATCATGTAGTGAGTGGAAATGGTGTCGCCGAGAAATACGTCCGCCTGATCGAAGGCAACGGCGTTGATCGCATTCTGGTAGGACGGGTAAGGCGTGATGATGGCCTTCGGATACAAGGCCTTGACCTCTTCCAGAGGCAAATAGTGATACACCGTGCTCAGCCGCAACCCGGCCAGACCCTCGTTCAGGGATCTGGTTTCCCCCTCGCGTGTCACCAGAACCGGTTGATCCACCGCGTATGGTGCGGACAGCACGATCTCGGCGTTGCGCGCCTCGAATCCATTGGCGGTGCCCAGCAAGTCGACCTCGCCTTTTTCGAGCGCCTCGATTGCAGCACCCCGTGACGCAAAGCGCTGAACCTTGATGGGCAAACCGGTGGCTTTGCCGAGAATGCCCGCGTAATCGGCAGTGAAACCTTCATAGTCGCGGCCGCTGATGGCCAGGTCGAAGGGCGGATAATCCGGCGCTGAGGTCCCCAGGATCAATTCACTTTTTTTCTTGATCCATTGTTGTTGTGCTTGATCCAGTCGGACTTCCAGATGCGCGGCCGGCGCGCGACTGAGCAATGTGTAATGTTCACTGCTCTGCGCGGCGGGCAACGAGCTGCTCAAGCACATGCCTGCGGCCATGAGTATCAGATAATCCTTTAAACGACTGAGCATTCTGTTTCTCACACCAGCGCGTTGCGTTTTGCCATTTCGATAAGTTCAACCAGGGATTTGGCTTTGAGTTTCTGCATGAGACGTTTTTTATAAGTGCTGACAGTTTTGTTGCTCAGAAACATGCCTTTGGCAATTTCCTTGTTGGTGCGGCCTTGAGCGAAAAGTTGCAATACCATCAATTCCCGATCGTTGACTGACTTGAATAATTCCAGTTCGGCGCAACGTGCTTCATCACCGCGAACAGGGCTTAGCGCTTCGCTGGGAAAATAGTTGTAACCTGAAAGTACTGCTTTAATGGCGCTGACCAGTTCACTGAGATCTTCCTGTTTGCAGACATATCCCGAAGCGCCGGATTGCATGCAGCGTATGCCAAAAAGTGTCGGGCATTGTGCAGTTAATACCAATGTTTTCAGTGGGGTGGTCATTGCGTTGAAGCGGGCAAGTACTTCCAGGCCATCCAGCTTCGGAATGCTGATGTCGAGAATGACCAGGTCGGGCATGCATTCACGCACCATCTGCATGGCGTCGACCCCATTATCTGTTTCACCGACGACCTGATAGCCTTCGTGCTCCAGCAACATACGAACGGCAAGTCGGATGACAGGGTGATCGTCGACAATAAAAACGGAGTTCATAATCAAATCCCATGCGAGCTCAAATAAAGCGCGCACCTTAGCTCAGATAGTTGGGGTGACGTATGAACTGAGGTACCCATAGCTGCAATATAGGAATGTTCCTACAAGCTAAAAGGAATAGCCTTACGTGCTAACTAGGTTTTTTATGAGGAAGAGTAAAGTTTGTTGGTGGTTAGTTGTAATGGGGAAAGGTCGTTTTTCTGACTTGTTATGATGATTAAATCAGGGTCAATAGTTTTATGAACTCCGATTGTTTCAAAGGCTTTATCAAATAGCCCAACAAAGGCAGTCCGTGGGTGGTCGCCGTTTGTTCAAGTCTGTCAAGCTCTGCGGGTGTCAGGCTGCTTAGAAGTATTGCCTGTTTGATCAAGCCTCGATGACTGGCAAATCTGACCAGGTCGAGACCGCACAAATCAGGTAGACATTGGTCACACAAAAGAATATCGAAGGGTTGTACTGCTGTATGCATTTGTTGCAGTGCGCCTTCTGCGCAGTCCGTGGTGGTTAGTTGGGTGAAGCCATAACTTTCAAGCAGGCATTGAGTTGCTCTTAGCTGAAAGGGATGATCCTCCACCAGCAAGATGCGCAGATTATCTTTGATCATAATATTCACGCTTATTTTTATCGAACAAAGTGGATGTGATTGTTTCGTGGGAAAGCCGGATAAAACGATCAGCTCACTCGACATTAGCTGTAGGGGAATTCAGCGGGCATTGAACGCTGTTGAGATTGTCGGGGTGAATCGGCCATTACGGATGGCGTAATGGCTGATCAAGCGGGTCTTGTCAGTGACTGGAGCGGCCGGTCATTTCCAGGGCCATGTCGCTGGCGTAGCTATCGGTCATTCCGGCGATGAAGTCGATCATGCGCAGGAACGATGTGTGTAAGGAACCCTGCGGATCGGGTGCACTATTGCCCAGCAGATCCAGAACCCGACGGCTCTTGAAGGACGGTGTTCGCCCATTGTGCTGCTCCAGGGCCGCGCCGCAGAAAGCGTTGAGCAGAATTTCCAGCGTGGTGTAGGCGCCGATTTCGTGCAGGGTCTTGCGTTTGTCCTGGAAGATTTTCTTGCGTGCCATGTCCTTGGCGTTCAGCACGCAGCGTTTCGCCGGGCCATGCATGTGCTCTACCAGGTCGCCGTGCAGGGTGCCGGCCAGCAGCGCGTCCTGTTGTTCGACAAAGGCCCGGGCCGCGGCATTGGTCAAATGTTCGATGGCTTTGCCTCGCAGGATCGCCAGTTTGCGCCGACGCGAATCCTGCGGGCCGAGTTGACGATAGGTTTCCGGCAGGTCATCGCCCACCAGATCCAGCAACAGAGACTCGACTTCGGCGTATTCCAGCAACTCCATTTCGAGACCGTCTTCGAGATCAATCAGCGCATAGCAAATGTCATCGGCCGCCTCCATCAGATACACCAGCGGATGTCGCGCCCAGCGTTGCTCCTCAAGTTGCGGCAAGCCGAGTTTATGAGCGATTTGCTCCAGCAGCGGCAGTTCGCTTTGATAGCAACCGAATTTGTGTTTTTTGTATCCCTGCGAGTCGGCGTGCCTGGCCGTCCACGGGTACTTCAGATAAGTGCCCAGGGTGGCGTAGGTCAGCCGCGTGCCGCCGTCGAACTGGTGGTACTCAAGCTGCGTCAGTACCCGAAAGCCCTGGGCGTTGCCCTCGAAATTGAGGAAGTCGTTACGTTGCGCTTGGCTCATTGCGTCCAGCCAGCCACGGTCGGCGGCTTGCTGGAACCAGTGGCGAATTGCATCTTCGCCGGAGTGCCCGAACGGTGGATTGCCGATGTCGTGGGCCAGGCAGGCCGATTGCACCACCATTCCCAGGTCACTCGGTTCACACCAGTCGGGCAGGGCGCCGCGGATGGTTTCGCCGACACGCATGCCCAGCGAACGGCCGACACAACTGACTTCCAGGGAGTGGGTCAGCCGTGTGTGGATATGGTCGTTGCTGGAGACCGGGTGAACCTGGGTCTTGCGCCCGAGGCGGCGAAACGCTCCCGAAAAAATAATGCGGTCATGGTCCTTGTGAAAAGGGCTGCGGCCGAGTTCTTCCGGACTGTGCAGCGGTTTTCCAAGGCGTTCGCGGGTAAGCAGGGTGTGCCAATCCAAGGCGGGGCTCTCCGTCAGGTCACTGTTTGATTAAGCTTCCCGGTTCGCATCGGGACCTGCAAGTGGAACCGGAGGGCGTTTTCAATGAGTTTGCGTGGCGTGCCGGAGATAACAAAGGAGATCACTAGAGCCCGACGGCATCGATATCGATGAGCAGCAAGCGTTCCCCATTGTCGAAGAATTGCCCGGCGGTAAGGCAGTACTGGTTGCTCGTGGCGTCACGGTAAGTATTGGAAAGGGTAAGCCGCCGCTCCTCCCAGCCTTCGGCCAACAGATGATAAAAGTAGGGGCGCCATGACCAGTTGTGGCCCAGATAGCGATTGTCGGCAAACCAGCCGTTATTGCGCCATTCAAGGTTGGGTGTCAGTTGTGTGCCATGCCGGTCACATTGATAGAAGCGTAAAAGCCAGGGGAAGGCATCCAATTGCGGCAAGGCGCTCAGGGGGGCGCGGGCTTGCGCCCAGGCTTGCAGGATTGACATCAGTTCGTTGAGTTGCTGGCGCATGATCATCAGCCGACCGCGTTCGGCGAGCTTCTGCTGAACATAGCGTTGACGCAGTTGTGCGAAGCGTCCGACAAAGGCCTCGGTGGCAAAAAAATCCTCCTGCGCCCTGGCAAACAGAAAACCCTGCACGTAGCGGGAACCGCATTCCAGGGCAAAATTCAGCTGGGCTTCGGTTTCCACTCCTTCGGCGATAATCCAGCAACCGGTTTTCTCGGCCATCAGTGCCAGCGCCTTGACCACGTCGGTGCTTGGCCCGCCCAGTGCTGCCGCCTGAAACAGACGCATGTCGAGCTTGAGAATGTCCGGTCGCAGGGCGAGGACGCGATCAAGTTGAGAGTAGCCCGCACCGAAGTCGTCGATCGCGATACGCGCGCCAGCCTGCCGGTAACGCGCCACCACTTGCGCCAGGCGCTGGATATCGCCGCCGAGCTCGGTGATCTCGAAAACGATTCGTTGCGGATCGATCCCGTGCCTGTTCAGTTGTTTCAGGCTTGGCAGCGGCTGGTCCGTGCGCAGGCGGCTGATCCAACGCGGGGAAATGTTCAGGCTCAGAAACCATTCGGAGGGCGCCTCGTGCAGACGGCCCAAGGCGTTATCACGTAATTGGCGATCCAGGCGGCGCAGGGCGATGGCATTTGTTCGCGGATCGGCGAACAGGGGGCCAACCGAAGCCAATTGACCGTCGGCCTGGCGCAGTCGACCCAGTGCCTCTACACCCGCGATACGGCCGGTAGCGGTATCGATGAACGGCTGAAAGCAGGCGAGCGGTTGCCCGTCGATCACAAAGCCTCCTTAGTAGATCTTGTTTTTGGATTAAACCTGGCTACCGGATAGGCATGCAGGGTTGAACCCCTCGATAAAGAGGTTCATCCCACGGGTGTTGCAAGAATGCAGCCAGATAGCGACTGCTCAGTGTTTACGCGAGGAGCCCTGCAGGACCAACTTGATCAGGGGACCCAAAGTAGTGCCTAGCCGAACCAACCGGGTCAGGCTGTCCAGTCCGCCACCGCTTTTGGCGCCCTTGCCGGTCAGGAAACCGATCAAGGTCACGGCCGCTACGCCCCAAAGCGGTGCGTGTTTGATGCCGAAGCCGTCCTGCAGGTTTTGTGTCATGCCACGAACACGCTGCAGGGGTTGCAGCAGTTGCGCGGATTCGTGGCGGATTTCCTGGCGATGCATTTCCATGCGCAGACGAATCAGTGCCTTGCGCATTTCTGTGCGCGAGCTGTTTGGAGGCAGTTCAGGCAGGCTCATGGCAGCAGGCGCTCCCGATCATTGGCCAGTTCTTCCAGAGTGCCGTGGAAGGGGGAGGATTCATCGAAGATCGCCGCTTTCAGGCGCAAGCCACAGAAGACGGCTGCCAGCGCGTAAAAGACGCAGAGCCCAATGATGGCCGCGAGACGATAGGTGTCCCAAAACAGAATGAGCACCAACGTCGACAGTCCCACCAGTAACAGCAGGGCGAATACCAGCGCCAGGCCTGCAAACAGCAGCAGGCTTACGGTGCGGGCCTTTTGTTCCTGCAGTTCGATGCCAAACAGTTCGACATGGCTGTGCAGCAAGCCAAGAAATGCAGCGCCCAGGCGCCGCGGCGAGGAGCTTTGTCCTGTTTCGGACGAGCCGGATTCACCGATTGCCATATCAGCGCCGAGTCGCCAGCAGACCAATCAGAAAGCCCACGCCGGCCGCGATCCCGACCGATTGCCATGGGTTGGCCTGGACATAGTCCTCGGTGGCGGTGACGGCTGCCTTGCCGCGATCGCGCAGGGAGTCTTCGGTCAGCCTCAGGGTCTCGCGTGCGCGCAGCAGACTGTCGTGGATCTGGTCGCGCAACTCGTCAGCCTGATCACCGGCCAGGGAAGCGGTGTGCTCGAGCAACCGTTCGGTGTCGCTGACCAGTGTCTGAAAATCGCTCATCAGGATTTCTTGAGCAGTCTTTGCCTTGATGCTGGCCATTGGTGATCTCCATAAGTGGCTTCTGAAACGTTCGAGTATGAGCCTTGCGGGAAGGTTCAGTACAAATGACTGGTACAACTTTTGCTGTGTCGTGGTGCGCCGGCCAGCGCCATTGCGCTGTTGCCGGGCATGATTCCAGTAAAACCTTAACTCAAACAATCAAAACCCGCGCAATTGTCCCGGTCGAGATTGACCTTGACGAACTCCCATGCGCCAAAGTGGTTCATCGGGAGCGACTTGTTGGGGTTCGACAGGTCACAACTTGGTGCATGGATTGCCCGCGCGAACTGCTTTGGTGCTTTTTTTCAGCCTTAAGGTCTGCCAAATCCATGGAAAATCTGCAAAGCGCTGTGGACAGCCTGGTCCATAGCTCCAACACGTTGTTCATTCTGATCGGCGCAGTCATGGTTCTGGCCATGCACGCCGGTTTCGCCTTTCTGGAAGTCGGAACGGTTCGGCAAAAAAACCAGGTCAACGCGTTGTCGAAGATCCTTAGCGACTTCGCTGTTTCTACGCTGGCTTACTTCTTTATAGGCTATTGGATTTCATACGGCGTCACTTTCATGCAACCGGCAGCGGTGATCAATGTCGATCACGGCTACGGCCTGGTGAAGTTTTTCTTTCTGTTGACCTTTGCCGCGGCGATCCCGGCGATCATTTCCGGGGGGATTGCCGAACGCGCCCGGTTCGTTCCGCAGTTGTGCGCAACCGCACTGATCGTGGCATTCGTTTATCCCTTTTTCGAGGGCATGATCTGGAACGGCAACTTTGGCGTTCAAGCCTGGTTGCTGGAGCGCTTTGGCGCAGGTTTCCATGACTTTGCCGGTTCGGTGGTCGTGCATGCCATGGGTGGTTGGCTGGCGCTGGCGGCGGTGCTGTTGTTGGGGCCGCGCAATGGCCGTTACCGCGAAGGGCGCCTGGTGGCCTTCGCGCCGTCCAGCATCCCCTTCCTGGCGTTGGGCTCATGGATCCTGATTGTCGGCTGGTTCGGCTTCAACGTGATGAGTGCGCAAACCCTGCAGGGCGTCAGCGGGCTGGTAGCGGTGAACTCGCTGATGGCCATGGTCGGCGGGACCATGGCGGCATTGATCGTCGGGCGCAATGACCCGGGCTTTCTGCACAATGGTCCGTTGGCCGGCCTGGTGGCGATCTGTGCTGGCTCCGATTTGATGCATCCCGTGGGCGCGCTGGTGACCGGTGCCATCGCCGGGGCACTGTTTGTCTGGGCTTTTACCGCGGCGCAAGGCAAATGGCATATCGATGATGTCCTGGGGGTCTGGCCCCTACATGGTCTGTGTGGCGTCTGGGGTGGAATCGCCTGCGGGATCTTCGGCCAGAGTGCATTGGGTGGGCTCGGTGGGGTGAGCCTGGTCAGCCAGTTGATCGGCACCGCGTTGGGTGTCGTCGTGGCTCTGGCGGGCGGCTTCGGGGTCTATGGCCTGATCAAGGCACTTCATGGTTTGCGTTTGAGCCAGGAAGAGGAGTACTACGGTGCGGATTTGTCGGTGCACAAGATCGGCGCCGTCAGCCAGGATTGAGGCTTTCGTGATTCTCGTTCCGGCACAGAGGATTCAGCGGCTCGACGGCTTTTGGGGGCAGGCCTAGAATAACCACTTAATTTTTTCGGTTGATCGCCCATGCTTCCTGAATGTCAGCTGTTCGGCACCCTTGGGTGCCACCTCTGTGAAGTGGCCGAAGCCATGCTGATGCCTTTTGTCGAGAACGGTCTGCTGGTTGAACTGGTGGACATCGCTGACGACGAAACCTGGTATGAAGCCTACAGCCTGCGTATACCGGTATTGCGACGGGTCGATACCGGCGCGGAACTGGGTTGGCCCTTCAGTGCCGACGAAGTCGTGGCGTTCTTGCGTTAGACGATTTTTCAGAGTGGCCGTGTCCCGCCTGTCGAACTTTGCGATGGATCCCCTTGGCTTAACCGATGCGATTCGGATACTGTATGTGCATACAGTTACCCGGATTGCCGACCTGTTTCCCCTGGAGTCAGGGTTTGAGCAACGAGTCCGGGCGTGAGAGGGATGCATCATGGTCAATGTCGAACAATTGAAAAGCAGCGTGAACCGGATGTCGGTGGACGTGGTACGCGAGGCTGTCCTCGAACTGCGTCTGGATGGTCTGGTGACGGAAGGCAAAACACCCTTCAACAAACTGCATTTCAACACCTGCTTCGCAGAAATCGAAGCCTTGTTTCAGCGCGCAGGCTTTCACCGGCAACTGGACGTTGTGGGCTATCAGGGTCTGTTGTACGCGCTCTACGACCCGGCGCGCTGGGAAGCCGTCGATGTATTGCGCTGGCTCAAGGAGTACACCGAGGCCGCAGCGCGTTTGCAAGTCACCGCGTGAGGAATCTCTTCTAGGCTCGTTCCCGCCTCTGTCGGATAATGCCGTTCTGCATTGAGGGTTAGAACTTTTGTATGTCCACTTCATTTTTTTCGGCTGCACATAGCCAGGCCAGCACGCTGTATTTGCCGCCGGGCCGATGGCAGACCGTGCTCGATTGCCTGTGCGAACACTTCAGCGCCATAGGCCGCGATCAATGGCTGGACCGAATTGCCCGCGGTCGCGTGCTCGACGGGCAAGGGTCCCCCATCACCGTTGATCTGCCTTACAGGGAAGGTCTGCGAATTCACTATTTTCGTGAAGTGCCGGACGAAAAAGCCATCCCGGTGGTTGAGTCGATTCTGTACGCGGATGAGCATCTGGTGGTGGTCGACAAGCCGCATTTTCTACCCGTGACACCGGCGGGGGAATATGTGGAGCAGACCTTGCTGAGACGGCTGATCCGTCGTCTGGATAATCCGCATCTGGTGCCGTTACACCGAATTGACCGGCATACGGCGGGGCTGGTGCTGTTTTCAGCCAATCCTCAGAGTCGCTCGGCGTATCAGTCGTTGTTCCCGACACGGCAGATCGAAAAGCGCTATGAGGCCATTGCCCGGGCATTGCCTGAACGCTCATTTCCCTTGGTTCACAAGAGCAGACTCGTTGATGGCGAGCCATTTTTTCGCATGCAGGAAGGGCCGGGTGTCAGTAACACCGAGACGGCTGTCGAGGTCAGGGAAAAGAATGGTGAACTCTGGCGTTACGGACTTTACCCGGTGACGGGCAAGAAGCATCAGCTGCGGGTGCATATGATGGCGTTGGGTGCGAGCATTTGTAACGACCCGTTTTATCCCCGGGTGCTCAAGGACGTCGAGGATGACTACGCCAATCCGTTGAAACTGTTGGCCCAAGGGCTGAAATTTGTCGATCCGGTTACGGGGCAGGAACGAGAATTCGAGAGCGCCATCACCCTGCAATGGTGATGCTTGGAAAAAGTATCGAATTGAAGCGTCGCTCTACATTCAGTCGATAAGGCCTCGCGATCGTGGCTTTCAACGACTCTAATCACGCACCCCTGGCATTCTGATTCGGATACGAAAATGCCCCGATCAATCGGGGCATTTTTGTGTATCCGGTAGTCGTTCTGCAGATTACAGCTCTTTAACGGTACGAACCTGGTCCTTGTTGATGCGAGTCCGTTTGCCATCCAGTTGTTCGAATTCGTAGAAGCCCGAATCCTTGTCAAAGTGTGGCGTGTCGACGGCCTGGATTTCGCGACCGTCATTCAAGGTGATCACTGAAGGCGATGCGCAACCGGCGAGAGTGGCAAGGCCCAGTGCAAGCATGAAAGAGGCCAGGATCCGTTGAGTCATGAGTGTGTCTCCGAGAATGAATTCTTTTGGTTACTGAGCTTGAGACGTATGCAGAACGTGCAAGTTCCTTGGTCGGTTCAGTCTGGCACAGTGTTGTGCGTGCTTAACAGTTCTGGTGTGTTGAGATTGGCCAGTCGCGGATCATTATCGGGACACTGCAGTGCGGTAGCGCCCAGCTTGCGCATGAGGCGACCCGGGCTGCGCTCGCCATCCTTCCAGGCGTTCTCGAATTCAGCAAGAAGCGCCACGGGAATCACGCACAGCAAAGGCTCCCAGTGTTCGTCATGGCGCAACATCAAGGGGCTGTCGGGAAATTGATTGGCGGTTTCACGCATGCTGTTGAGCAGCGCTGCGTCGATGCGTGGTACATCACAGGGCAGGACCAGTAGATGCGTATGGCGTGCGGCTTTCAGTCCCGCAAGAATGCCGGCCAACGGCCCGGGGAAGTCGCCTTCGTCGTCATGGACCAGTTGGTCCGCATAGGGCGCGTACTTTTCCAGGTTCCGGTTGCAGGAGATGATCAGGTCATCGCTCAGTGGCCGTACCTTACGGTGCAGATGTGCAATCAGCGGCTCACCGTGCCAGTCCAGCAAACCTTTATCCTGCCCGCCCATGCGTTGGCCGCGACCCCCTGCCAGGAGCAGAATGGAGCAGGGTGGCGACTGATTCGAAGTCATGGCGGGTCTCCAGCTGACAGAGCGGGGCGGCGAAAAAATGAGGCGCTGTGATATAACACCGGGCTGTTTCTTCCACAACCGGACGAGCCTATGAAAGCCAAGGCTGATGTACCTTTCGCGCCGCTGAATATCGCGGTGCTGACAGTCAGTGATACCCGTACCCTGGAAACCGATACCTCCGGCCAGGTCTTCGTTGACCGCTTGACGGCTGCCGGCCATAACCTGGCGTCCCGGGTGCTGCTTAAAGATGATCTCTACAAAATCCGTGCGCAAGTCGCCAACTGGATTGCCGACGATGTGGTGCAGGTGGTGCTGATCACTGGCGGCACCGGTTTTACCGGCCGCGACAGCACCCCCGAAGCGGTGAGCTGCCTGCTCGACAAACAAGTCGATGGTTTCGGTGAGCTGTTCCGGCAAATTTCGGTAGCGGATATCGGCACCTCCACGGTTCAGTCCCGTGCACTGGCGGGGCTGGCCAACGGCACCCTGGTCTGCTGCTTGCCGGGTTCGACCAATGCGGTGCGCACCGGTTGGGACGGCATTCTTTCTGAGCAACTGGATTCTCGCCACCGCCCCTGTAATTTCGTGACTCATCTGAAACAGGCGGCACCCTGTGAATCCCGCGGGTAAGCCGGGCAAGACCGGCAGTCTGATGCCGGTCGAAGTGGCGCTGGCACGCCTGCTGGAAATGGCTGACGCCTCCAGGATTAAGGCGCGTGAGCGCTTGCCGTTGGCGCAGGTTCAAGGTCGTGTGCTGGCCGACGATTTGGTGTCGACGCTTGATCTGCCTCCGTGGCCCAACAGCGCCATGGACGGCTATGCCTTGCGCATGGCCGACTGGACCGGCGAGCCCTTGATGGTCAGCCAGAAGATTTTTGCCGGGCAGGCTCCCGAGCCGCTGCAACCGGGCACCTGTGCACGGATCTTCACCGGTGCGCCTGTTCCTGCGGGAGCTGATTGCGTCGAGATGCAGGAGAACGCCGAGGTCCAGGCGGATCAGCGTGTACGCTTCACCGAAAGCATGTCCCTTGGACAGAACATCCGTCCGCAAGGCCAGGAAACCACCGTAGGTGAACTGATTTTGCCAGCGGGCACGCGAATGGGGCCGGTCGAACAGGGCTTGGCTGCCTCACTGGGGTGCGCCGAGCTTGAGGTGATTCGCAAGGTTCGCGTTGCCGTGCTGTCCACCGGAGACGAATTGATCGAACCAGGGCAAGCGTTGGGGCCAGGGCAGATCTACAACAGTAACCGCGTTCTGCTCTGCAGTTGGTTGCAGCGGTTAGGCTGCGAAGTGATCGATGCCGGTATTTTGCCGGATGACCTGGCCACCACGCGCGCACGCCTTGGCGAGCTGAAGGATGTCGATCTGATTCTTTCAACCGGTGGTGTCTCGGTGGGGGAGGCGGACTTTTTAGGCATCGCCCTGCGTGAAGAAGGCGAGCTGACCCTGTGGAAGCTGGCCATCAAACCAGGCAAGCCGCTGACGTTCGGACATTTTCGCGGCGTGCCGGTAATCGGCTTGCCCGGCAATCCGGCATCGACCCTGGTGACCTTCGCCCTGCTGACCAGACCCTATCTCCTGCGTCGTCAGGGCGTCAAAGAGGTTGAACCCCTCAAGGTGCAGGTACAGGCAGGATTTGACTGGCCGAAAGCCGGCAATCGACGTGAGTATTTGCGTGGTCGTCTGGAGCTTGGCCGGGCCATCATCTACAAAAATCAGAGTTCAGGTGTACTGCGCAGTGCCGCTTGGGCCGACGGACTGGTTGAGGTGCTGGAGGACCGTACGCTGGTCGCCGGTGACAGTGTGTATTTCATACCGTTTAGCGAAGTCCTGAGCTGACCCGGCGAGGCGTCTCGTCACGCAAGCCCGGTTGATAAACCGGGTTTTGCGTTGATGACTGTTTAATGAGCCAGAAACAGTGTCACGAGCTGGTCGAAACGGCTATTGGCGATCCAGCCAAGCAGTCCAAGAACGATGGCGGTCCCGCCAGCCGAATAGGCAAGTCGTTGCTTGATGGATTTGACGTCGGTACGCATTTCTTCCATGTCCCTTCGCAGGTACTTGAGGCGGGTTTCCAGCTCAATGACGCGAGGTTCCATATCAACTTCTCCATTGGATTTTTTGTTGTCTTTGAGGTCCGCCTGGTGGTTGGCCCGTTTCTCCGCGAGGGGTGCAACCGGAAGTACCGGTTTGAGGTGATGGCATTGCATGGCACGTCCTTGTGTTTGTCCTGCTGATCACTGAAAAAACTGGACATCAAAGTGTACTAATCACACTTTTTGGTCAATTGAGCCGATTCCTCACGTTTTGTAAGAAAAATCCCGCCTTTTAGGGCTCACCAGCACAGGACTGGAAATAATTCTGTTTCCCGAGACTTTTATCGGTTGTGTCGCGGTCAACATCTCTCACAGGCCATTCAATCCAGGGAGTGAAATCAATGAGCGAACGCAAGGCACTGCTGATTTTGCATGGCAAGCAGGCACTCAACGAGGAGGTTCGGGCGGCCGTTGAAAGCAAGCGGGAACAAGGGTGGGAGCTGGCTGTTCGGGTCACCTGGGAGGCCGGTGATGCGCAACGGCTGGTGGATGAGGCGCTGGAGGCCGGTTTTCGGCAGATTATTGCTGGCGGTGGTGACGGCACCTTGCGTGATATTGCCGAGGCCATGGCTGCGCATTCGACCCGGGCCAGTCTGGTGCTGATGCCTCTGGGAACCGCCAATGATTTTGCACGGGCTGCCGGTATTCCACTTGAGCCGGGACAGGCGCTGGATCTTCTGGAGACGGTACCCTGCGCCATCGATCTGGGTGAGGTCGGCGGGCAGATTTTCTTGAACATGGCCACGGGCGGTTTTGGCAGTCAGGTCACCGCCAACACTTCCGAGGACCTGAAAAAAGTTCTCGGCGGCGCGGCCTATCTATTTACCGGTCTGTCACGCTTCAGCGAGTTGCATGCGGCTTATGGTGAGTTGCACGGGCCGGGTTTTCATTGGCGTGGTGAGTTGTTGGCCTTGGGTATCGGTAACGGCAGGCAGGCCGGCGGAGGCCATGTGTTATGTCCGCAGGCGCTGGCCGATGACGGTTTGCTTGATATCAGCATTTTGCCGGCACCGCAGGAATTGGTCGGTACCTTGAAAAACCTGCTGGCCGATGGCTTCGGCATCGACAACATGTTCATCAGGGCTCGGCTGCCATGGGTCGAGATCAAGGCTTCGGAAGGTCTATGCATCAACCTCGATGGTGAGCCGCTGGAAGGTGACAGCCTGCGCTTTTCAGCGCGGCCCGCAGCGTTACGGGTGCATCTGCCTGAACAATCGCCGCTGCTGGGCGCGACCGTCAATCGTCCAGGCTGATGATTTGTTCACGCACGGCAAACAACACCAGGCCCGCCACATCGTAGATCTGCAGGCGCTTCATGATCTGCGAGCGATGGGTTTCGACTGTCTTGACGCTCAGACCCAGGCCATTGGCGATTTCCCGAGTGGATTTTCCACGAACGATCAGGCGGAGGATTTCCAGCTGTCGCGCTGTCAGGTTGTGCGAATCGGCTTCCGTCTGGCCTTTCTGGGTTCGGGTCAGCGCCTGGTTGATGACGGTATGGGCAATGGCCGGGCTCAAGTAGCGTTCGTTGTTGCGCAACGCTTCCAGCGCATGTTCCAGCTCAGTGGCCGTGGTGTCCTTGAGCAGATAGCCATGGGCACCGGACTCCAGCGCCTGCATGATCAGTTCAGGGTCGGTGTGCATCGACAGGATCAGCACCTTGCTTTGCGGGCGCACCCGCTTGAGCTGCTGCAAGGCTTCCAGTCCGCCGGTCTGCTTCATGGAAATATCCAGCAGCACGATATCGGGGGACAAATGCTCAACCATCGCGAGCAGTTGCGCACCGTCATTGGCCTCGCCAATGACCGCATAGCCAGGAAGGTCCAGCACCAGGGCGCGCACGCCAGCCCTGATCAGCGAGTGGTCATCCACCAGAAGTAAGTTACAAGTCAATGCATAACCTTATTCGTACTGGCCCGCTCGAGCGCGCGAGGTGCCCAGGGGAAGAGTGCTTCGATTTGAGTGCCTTTGCCTGGCTGACTGGTCACCGTCAGTGTGCCGCCCAGTTGAGCGATCCGTTCTGACATCCCGGCCATTCCGCGCTGTCCTTCGCGACCAGGATCGGTCGCCGGCGCGAAACCAAGGCCATCGTCACTGATCAGCAGTTTCAGGCCTTGCGGCAAGCGTTGGAGGCAGACCAGCAGATTCTTGGCTTCGGCATGGCGCAATATATTGGTGACGGCTTCCTGGGTAATCCGAAAGGCCGCCACCGCCATTTCTTCGGGGATGCCAGTCAGGCGTTGATGGCATTCGAGGCTCCAGTGCACGGAAGTATTGCACAGCGTCTTGAGTAAATGCGCACGCAGGCTGGCTTCCAGTCCCAGGCTGGTCAACTGCCGGGGATTGAGGATGGCTGATACGTCGCGAACCTTGGCGAGGGTTTCGTCCAGCGTGTCGCAGAGCAGGGAACACTGTTCCTGCAGCTCCTCCGGCATACGGCGTTTGAGCCAGTCAGCCTGGAGTTTTGCCGCCGTCAGCAGCTGACCGATGTCGTCATGCAGTTCCCGGCTCAGTCGATGACGCTCGTTTTCCTGAACTTGCAACAAACGGTCGGCCAACTCCTGAGGTTGAAATTTGATCGATTTGCGCGACAGGCAATATTGCGCCCAGACGCAGCTCAGGGCGGCGATGTTGAGCACCAGCAAACCCAGTGGCAGATGAGAGGACAGGCTGTAGACCAGCAGACTGCCGAATGTCGAGCAGGCACACAAAGCAAGAGTGAACCGACTCGCATTTTCTCTTGAGGGTGGCCACTTGGCGATTGACTTGAGGCTGGCGTACATAGCGGATGGAGCCAATGGATGTTCGCTGCGGGCAGACCGGTCAGGCTGGCTGACAGGCCTATGTTTTGTAGTTTCAGGCATCGACTTCAACAGGGCGTGTTCTGAACAGAAAATCCAGTCTGGAACTTGATCGGGCTACCGCCGTTTGCAATCACGTTGCCATTATTTGACGCCAACTATTGGGCGGCATAATACCACTTAAGATACCGTTGGTCGCGTCCGCGATATATGCCCAGGGAGTCAGGAAACAAGGATCCGGGCGATCGCTGCATACAGCAAAAAGTATGCTTTTTTGGTGGCGCAAGGAGGCCGTTTGTCTGTAGGTTTTTGTCATTTAATGTCAGGCAAAACCCTAGGCAGGACAGGCTATCGGCTGTCGAGAGGATGGGTTATTTATTTTGGGGTTGTCGCTAATAGATATGAATCAGCCAATTGCGACGTGTCTTTGCTCAAGTTAATGAACAGTCATGGGCAATAAAACACGAAATACGGGATGTTCTGTCGTTTAAGCCTGTCGTTCCGCATAGTTAATGACGGTAAATGGTTTGGTATTAACCGGTGGCCGGAACTGACTTTGTCCGACCTGAAAGGCGAACGCTTCAATCAGGGTGGTCTGTTCACTTTCATCAAGGCTGAGCTGGCCGGTTTTCTGGTCGATGAGTTCAAGTTGCCAGGCAATCAGCGTCAGGCAGTCTTTCAGCGCATTCAGGGCCTCGTCATGCAGATCCATATGATTCTGCGCATGGTTCAGCAAGCCGTGAATGTGCAGCGAAAATTCCGAAACAGCGGCCAGTGCCAGGGCATCGGCCTTGTTGGCCAGCTTGAGAAGGGTACTGAGCATGCAGTCGATCGCGTCCTTGTCATTGCTGATCAGTTGCAAATGACTCAGGCATTCCTCGGTTTTGGCCAGAAGTGTTTCAGCTTCGGCGAGAAACTCAGGAATCCGCTTTGCCCATTCATTGCGATTGTTCGGCATGCTTATCTCCACAACGTCATGACTAATGAGGGGATGTCGCGTGTGTCGACGAAGACGGTCAGCGTCCCGACGTAACCGTTTGGTCGTGGGATCGCGCTACGGCCGGCTTGGGTGCGGGCAGTAGAAGTCGAAAGGGTGGCTGGCCACTTACCTGCGATCGCACACAAAAGCCTGACTCCATTCATGCAATGAGAATGGCGTCACATTAATGGCTATTGGATATCGCGAATATCAGGTTGTACCTGATCGTTGCTCGGGGAATCCCTTAGGCAACGGAACCGAACGCGCAAGCTGTTGTCGCGTCGCAGAGTGTAGCAAATGAAATGACAACGCCAGTAAAGCATGATGTTAATGTGACATCAATGCCCGAGGGTGGCATTTTGCAAGGGTCAAGCTCCGGCAGAAACAGCCGATAACCCTCTACTAGTGAATTCATCAGAACAAGACCAGGAGTCTTTGAATGGCCGGCATTCTCGATACGGTAGACCAACGTACGCAACTGGTGGGTGAGAATCGGCTGGAAATTCTCATGTTCCGGCTGGCCGGACGGCAATTGTTTGCCATCAACGTCTTTAAAGTGCAGGAAGTCCTGCAACTGCCGAAGCTGACCCTGATGCCTCAGCGTCACCCGTTCGTTTGCGGCGTGGTCAACCTGCGTGGCCAGACCCTGCCGGTGATTGACCTGTCCCAGGCGATCGGCATGCGCCCGCTGGTGCCCGGCCCGAACAGTACGATCATCGTCACCGAATACAACCGTTCGGTACAGGCGTTCCTGGTAGGAGGAGTGGACCGGATCGTCAACATGAACTGGGAAGCCATTCTGCCGCCACCGACCAGCGCCGGGCGTCAGCATTACCTGACCGCCATCAGCAAGGTCGACGACCAGTTGGTAGAAATCATCGACGTTGAAAAAGTCCTGGCGGAAATCGTCCCTTACAGCGCCAAGGTGTCTCGGGAAAAACTCAACGATCCAGTGCTGGAACGTGCCCGGGGCCGAGAAGTGCTGTTGGTCGATGATTCGAACGTCGCCCTGGCGCAATTGCGCGACACCCTGGGTCAGTTGGGCGTGAAAATGCACATTGCCAGCGATGGCTTGAAGGCCTTGAACATGCTCAAGGCCTGGGCCGATACCGGCGTCAACATGACCGACAAGCTGCTGATGGTCTTCACCGACGCAGAAATGCCGGAAATGGACGGTTATCGCCTGACCACCGAAATCCGCAGCGATCCTCGCCTGCGTGGACTGTATGTGGTGCTGCACACCTCCCTGTCCGGCAGTTTCAACGACTCGATGGTCAAGAAGGTCGGCTGCGACAACTTCCTTTCCAAGTTCCAGCCGGACAAACTCGTCGACGTGGTGCGTGAGCGCCTGATGCTCGACGCCGTGCCGGCCTGACCATGCCCGGAAAACACCCTGCAGGCGCCGGCCAGCCGGTTCCTGCAGGTTGAGTCGTTGCGTGCTCAAGGGGCGCGCACTCCTTTCATCAGCCTTTGATTCAGCAATCAAGCTCGTATAGGGTGGCGTTTTTGCCTCCCAGGGAGCTGGTCATGCTGCGTCTGAGCGCGCTTTATCGTTATCCGTTGAAATCCGCCAAGGGTGAAAAGCTGCAGCAGGTCAGCCTGGACAAGCTGGGACTGGATGGAGATCGACGCTGGATGCTGGTGGATGAGGCCAGCGGGCGCTTCCTGACCCAACGTGCGGTGGCGCAGATGAGCCAATTGTCTGCGTTGTGGAATGCTGATGGCGGCCTGACCCTCAGCGCCCCCGGCCACACACCGATCGATATCGCCTTGCCCGCAAGCGACGCCGAACTGCGTGGCGTCACCATCTGGCGCGACACCCTGCGTGTGCCCGATGCCGGCGACGAGGCGGGTGCGTGGGTCAGCCAATTCATTGGCAACCCGACCCGCCTGGTGCAAGTGCCACTGGAGCGCGCGCGCATGACCGAGGCCGGCTACGGCAAGGACGACGATCAGGTGGCGTTCGCCGATGGGTATCCGCTGCTGCTGATCGGCCAGGCATCGCTGGAAGACCTGTCGCAAAAGGTCGGGCGTACCCTTGAAATGTTGCGTTTTCGGCCGAATCTGGTGATCGAAGGGAGCGAGGCGTATGCCGAGGATGGCTGGAAGCGCATTCGCATCGGCGATGTCGAGTTCCGGGTGGTCAAGTCGTGCTCACGCTGCATTTTGACCACCATCGATCCGCAAACCGGGGAGCGCAGCGCCGATCGCGAACCCTTGGCCACCCTGCAGAAGTACCGGTCCGAAGCCGATGGCGCGATGTTCGGCCAGAATCTGGTCAATGACGGCAATGGCCGTTTGGAAGTCGGCATGCCCGTGACCATCCTCGAGTAAAACTCCAACGAAAAATGCCCGTGTTTTTACACACGGGCATTTTTTGTCGCTGTGCAACCGTGGGGTTAGCCGCGGTATTCGCACAGGTAAGCGGTCTCGACGGCCACTTTCACCTTGAACTTGCTGTTGGCCGGAACGTTGAACTGGTCGCCGGCGTTGAAGGTTTCCCATTCGGTGCTGTCCGGCAGCTGAATGGTCAATGCGCCGGAGATCACGTGCATGATTTCGCGCTGGCTGGTGCCGAAGTCATAGTTGCCCGGAGCCATCACACCGATGGTCGCCTGACCTTCAGCGGCTTCAAAGGCGATCGACTTGACGCTGCCGTCGAAGTACTCGTTGACTTTAAACATGGGCGATTCCTCGAAAAGGGCTAAAAAGGGCCGGCCAGTATGCACAAGGCCCAAGGCCTAGTCACCTCTCTAAAGCGGAAGAACCAGTGGCAGGAGCCGTGCGGTATTGCGCGCATCTTCCAGCGCCCGGTGTTGCTGGCCGGTGAACTGCAAGCCCGCCAGTTGCAGGGCGCCATTGAGCCCCAGCGGGCGTTCCAGGCGCCGGGCCTTGGCAAAGCGCTGCTTGAGGTTCATGTGTTGCACCTTGGCCAACACGCTGTCGAGTTGCAGGCGCTGCCATTCCTGAAGCAGCTGTTTGCGATCGTAATCGCCCCAACTGACCCAGCCTTCAAGGTGTGTGTGATGCTGACCCAGCCAACGCTCGAAGAATGCCCAGACCTCGCCCAGAGGTTGCGCGGCATCGATGTTGGCCTGAGTTATGTGGGTCAGCTCCCGGCAAAACGGCGTCAGTAATGGACGTCGTGTCGGCTTGACGAAGCGCTGGAAGTGATCCACTTCCCGGCCCTTGCGGTCCACCAGGGTGGCACCGATTTCGATGATTTCCATTTCCGTGATGGGCCAGCCACCCTCGTCGGTGGTGGCTTCCAGATCAATGACCAGCCAGTGAGGCATCGAAGGGTTCCTGGTATCCGCGTCCTGATAGGGCTTGAGCGTAGCCAAACCCGGCGGATCCGCCTAGCGGCTTATTCGACCTCCAACAGAATCTGCCGGTTTTTCACCTGATCGCCGACTTGCACCTGCAAGCGCTTGAGCACGCCGTCGATGCCCGACTTGAGCGGATGCTCCATCTTCATGGCCTCCAGCACCACCAGCAATTGGCCTTTGCTCACCAGGCTGCCTTCACTGACCAGGACATCGACAATCGCGCCATCCATCGGTGCCTTGAGGGTGCCGGAACTGACGCTGGCCTGGCTGCTGACCAACGCCTGGGTCCGGTCTGTCAGGCTCAGACTGCCTGGACGGGTGAACAGGCACAGTTGCCGGGCCTCCAGACGGTAGGCATGGCGTTTGCGAATACCGTCGATTTCCAGCGTGGCCCAGCGCCCATCGCACTCGATGATCTTCAGTTCGAGATGTCGGGTCTCGATCTGGATTCGATAGGCCTCGCCCGGCAACGCGTTGAGCTCCACCGACCACGCCTGATCATCCAGCCCGAGACGATAGTGCAGCGGCACACTGGCGTTGTTGCGCCAACCGGCCAGCGGGGCGCGATGAGACTGTGCCGAAGCCTGATAGAACAGCGCCGCGGCAATTGCCAGTTCTTCGGCGCTGGGCTCATGAGGGCGCAGGCTCGCGTGGTCAGCGAAATACTGAGCGATGAAGCCGGTGCTGAATTCGCCGCTGATGAATTGCCGATGGTCCAGCAGGCTGGCGAGCAAGCGCTGATTGCTCTGCACCCCCAGTAGCACAGTATCCTGCACAGCCCGCAGCAATTTGCGCCGGGCTTCTTCGCGGGTGCTGCCATGGGCGATGATTTTGCCCAGCATCGGGTCATAGAAAGGGCTGATCTGTTGGCCTTCGAGCAGGCCGTGGTCGATCCGCACGGCATGTTGAACTGCAGGTTCCCAAGCCTCGACGCGTCCGGTTTGCGGCAGAAATCCCTGGGCCGGATCTTCGGCATACAGTCGTACTTCCATCGCATGGCCGTTGAGTTGCACCTGCTCCTGACGCAGTGGCAATGGCCGCCCCTCGGCGACAGTCAGTTGCCAGGCCACCAGATCGAGCCCGGTAATCAGCTCCGTCACCGGATGCTCCACCTGCAGCCGCGTGTTCATTTCCAGAAAGTAAAACTGCCCACGCGCATCCAGCAGAAACTCCACGGTGCCGGCACCGACGTAGTTCACCGCGCGCCCCGCCTTGAGCGCCACTTCACCCATGGCCTGGCGCAGCTCGGCGGTCATGACCGGGCAGGGGGCTTCCTCGATGACCTTCTGATGGCGGCGCTGGATCGAACAATCCCGTTCGCCCAGGTAGATCAGGTTGCCGTGCTGGTCGCCGAACAGTTGAACCTCGACATGCCGTGGTTCGATCAGGGCCTGTTCGAGGATCAGTTCGTCGCTGCCAAAACCGTGCAGCGCTTCGGAGCGTGCGGTGCGAATCGATTCCAGCAGGTCGCTGGCGCTATGTACCAGGCGCATGCCGCGTCCGCCACCGCCCGCACTGGCCTTGATCATCAGCGGATAGCCGATGCGTTCGGCTTCGCGGCTCAGGCTTGCGTCGTCCTGTTCGGCACCTTGATAACCTTTGATGCACGGCACACCGGCCTCGAGCATGGCGAGCTTCGACAGGCGTTTGCTGCCCATCAACTCAATGGCGTCAGGGCTGGGGCCGATGAAGGTGATGCCGGCGTGCTGGCAGGCGAGGGCGAAGCCGGCGTTTTCCGAGAGAAAACCGTAGCCGGGATGGATCGCATCCGCGCCGGTGCGCCGGGCGGCCTCAATGATTGCCGGAATGTTCAAATAAGACTGTTGCACCGCAGCCGGGCCGATGTTCACCGCTTCGTCGGCCATCCGCACGTGCAGCGCATCGGCGTCGGCATCGCTGAACACGGCGACGGTGCGGTAGCCCAGAGCCTGGGCAGTACGCTGGATGCGGCAGGCGATCTCACCGCGATTGGCGATGAGGATTTTCTTGAGTCCGGGCATGGGGTGTTTTCCTGTTTTTGCGATGAATGTGATGGCCTCATCGCGGGCAAGCCTTGCTCCAGGTTTAGCGTCGATCACAAATTCATGACCCTCGCAGTACCTGTGGGAGCTGGCTTGCCAGCGATGCTTTCAAGAAGCCCACCCCGGTTTACGCTTCTGCACGAAGGCCATCGTTCCCTCGATACCTTCGGCCCCTGTCACCGCCTCGCTGAACCACTGCGCGGCTTCGTTCAGCAGCTCATCCGAGGGCTGTGCAGCACTTGCCAGCAACAGCTTTTTGGTCGCCGCATTCGCTCCCGGCGCACAACACAGCACATGGGCCAACACCTCTTCGAGGCGTTCGGCCAGCGCCTGCGGATCGTGCTCGACAAAATGCACCAGCCCCATCCGCCGTGCCTGAGTTCCATCGAATCGAGCCGCCGTCAGGGCCAGTCGCCGGGCCTGAGTCAAACCGATGCGCTGGACCACGAACGGCGCGATCTGCGCCGGCAGCAGACCGAGGCTGGTTTCCGGCAGGCCGAATTGCGCCTGATGATCGGCCAGGGCGATGTCACTGACACAGGCCAGACCGAAACCACCGCCCAGCACGGCGCCTTGCAGCACCGTGATCACCACTTGCGGCGCCTGTTGCACCTCTTGCAGAAGGGCACCGAACAACCGGTTCAAGTCGCGGTGAGCGTCGGGACCCTGGGCGCGGGCATTGGCCATGTCCTTGATGTCGCCGCCTGCGCAGAAATGCCCGCCGGCGCCGGCAATGACCAGGGCGCGGGTCGTCCGGTCATCGTGCACCGCCGCCAGCACCGCGCGCAGTTCAGTGACCATCTGCAAACTCATGGCGTTGCGGCTGTCCGGGCGATTGAGGGTGATGTGCAGGACGCCGTTATGAGGCTCCAGCAGCAAGGTCTGGCAAACCGGCAAGGTGTTCATTTCTTTTTCCCCGGCAGGATGCCCATGAGTTTGCAGATGATCCCCAGCATGATTTCGTCGGCCCCGCCGCCGATCGACACCAGCCGCACATCGCGATAGGCACGGGCCACCGGGTTGTCCCACATGAAGCCCATGCCACCCCAGTATTGCAGGCAACTGTCGCTGACTTCGCGGCCCAGCCGGCCGGCCTTGAGCTTGGCCATGGACGCCAGGCGAGTGACGTCATGCCCCTTGATGTATTGCTCGGTGGCCTGATAGACCAGCGCTCGCAGGCATTCGATTTCGGTTTGCAGTTCGGCCAGGCGAAAGTGAATGACCTGGTTGTCGATCAATGCACTGCCGAAGGTCTTGCGCTCCTTGCAGTACTCGATCGTGCTGTCGACGCAGTACTCCAGCCCCTTGATCATGTTCGCCGCGCCGAACAGGCGTTCCTCCTGGAACTGCAGCATCTGCATCATGAACCCGGCGCCTTCGTGGCCGATGCGGTTGCGTTGCGGCACGCGCACGTTGTCGAAAAACACCTGGGCGGTTTCCGAGCTGCGCATGCCGAGCTTGTCCAGGTGCGAGCTGAGACTGATCCCCGGCGTGTTCATCGGCACCATGATCAGTGATTTGTTGATGTGCGGTTTGTCGTCCGACGTGTTGGCCAGCAAACAGATGAAATCGGCGCACGGCGAATTGGTGATCCACATCTTGCTGCCGTTAATCACGTAATCGTCGCCGTCTTTGCGCGCAGTGGTCTTCAACCCGGCCACGTCGGAACCGGCGCCGACTTCCGAGACACCGATGCAGCCGACCTGCTCGCCGCTGATCGCCGGGCGGAGGAATTCGTCGCGCAATTCATCGGAGCCGAAACGCGCCAGGGCCGGAGTGCACATGTCGGTCTGCACGCCGATGGACATCGGAATGCCGCCGCAATGAATGGTGCCGAACTCTTCGGCGGCGACGATCGAGTAGCTGTAGTCCAGGCCCATGCCGCCGAATTTTTCCGGTTTGGAAATCCCTAGCAGGCCAAGGTCGCCAGCCTTGCGGAAGATTTCGTGGATCGGAAAGCGTCCGGCCTTTTCCCAAGCTTCGACGTGGGGATTGATTTCGTTGTCGACGAATTGGCGGACGGTACGGCGCAGGGCTTCGTGTTCCTGGGTGAAGATCATTCTTGTTGTTCTCCTGATCGCCCTAGAAGCGGGCTACACCAAAACTGTTGGACTGCAGCGGCCGTACCTCGGCCTCGTGACAGATATCCAGCAAATAACCGAGCAAGGTCCGGGTATCGCGTGGATCGATCAGGCCGTCATCCCACAGGTTGGCGCTGCCATAGAGCGCCGTGGACTGACTGTCGAGTTTCTGCGCAGTGACCTGTTCCAGCATGTCGAGCATTTTCGGATCGGGCACCAGGCCGTCCTTGGCCTGTTTGGCCTCGGTAACGATACGCAGCACTTTGCCGGCCTGGGCGCCGCCCATCACTGCCGTGCGGCTATTGGGCCAGGCGAAGATAAAGCGTGGGTCGAGGCCACGGCCGCACATCGCGTAGTTGCCGGCACCATAGGAACCGCCGACGACGATCGTCAGTTTCGGCACCCGGGCATTGGCCACCGCTTGAATCATCTTGGCGCCATGCTTGATCACGCCTTGCTGCTCCGATTCGGTGCCGACCATGAACCCCGTGGTGTTATGGAAAAACAGCAGTGGCGTCTGGCTCTGGTCGCACAGCTGGATGAACTGCGCCGCCTTGCTCGCACCCTGGGGCGTGATCGGGCCGTTGTTGCCGATGAAACCACAGGCGCGGCCCTGGATTTTCAGTTGGCCGCAAACGGTCTGCTGGTCGAACTCGCCCTTGAACTCGAGGAAGTTCGAACCGTCGGCTATACGCGCGATGATCTCGCGGACGTCGTAGGGTTTTTTCGGGTCATCCGGGATCAGGCCGAGCAGTTCATCGATGGGGTAGAGCGGCGCTTCCCAGTGACGTTCCGGTAGCACAGGCAACCGGTCGTTCCACGGCAAGAGGCTGACGATTTCGCGCACCTGACGCACCGCGTCGGCATCGTTTTCCGCCAGGTATTCAGCGGTGCCGGCCACTTGCGCGTGCATCTCGGCACCGCCTAGCGCTTCGTCGGTCGCCACTTCACCGGTCGCCGCCTTGAGCAGCGGCGGGCCGGCAAGAAACAGCTTGGCCTTGCCGCGCACCACCACCACGTAATCCGACAATCCCGGTTGATAAGCACCACCCGCCGTGGCCGAGCCATGCACCACGGTGATCTGCGGCAGGCCCAAGGCCGACATCCGCGCCTGATTGGCAAAGCTGCGCGCGCCTTCGACGAAAATCTCTGCTGCGTAGTTGAGGTTGGCGCCCCCGCTTTCGGCGAGGGTGATCACCGGCAGTTTGTTTTCCATGGCGATTTGTTGCAGGCGCAGGGATTTTTTCAAACCGCTGGGGGAAATGGTCCCGCCCTTGATCGCGCTGTTGTTCGCCACCACCAGGGTGCGCACGCCCGACACGTAGCCGATGCCGGCGATCAGGCCGCCACCGGCCGAGCTGCCGTCCTTGTCATCGTGTAGTCTGTAACCGGCCAGACTCGCCAGTTCGAGGAACGGCGCGCCGGGGTCCAGCAGCAGATTGAGGCGTTCGCGGGGCAGCAATTGTCCGCGCTTGTCGAATTTGGGCTTGGCCTCGGCCGCCTTGTTCAACAGGTTCTGTTCGAGTTCGCGGACCTGTTCGATACCCGCCAGCATGGCCGCGCGATTACGGGCGAACTGTTCGCCGTGGGGATCGAGTTGCGACTGAATCACCGGCATGGGTTATTCCTTATCCTTGAGCACGTCAGGAAGGTATGCACGGTGGAAGCCGTTGTACGACTCGCTGTTGGTCGCCTTGTGAATCGGCCACGCGCGGCCGCCGAGGCTGGCGGCGCCATCGATGCGCAAGGTGCTGCCACTGATGAACGCCGCCGCCGGGCTGAGCAGGAAAACGATGGCCGCGCTGACTTCCGACTCGGTACCGATCCGCTTGAGCGGCACGTGTTCGCGCAAGGTCGGGATCACCGCCTTGAACGCACCTTCGTAGGTGTCCATGCCACTGGACGCGATCCAGCCCGGCGCCACGGCGTTGACCCGCACCCCGGCATAACCCCATTCGAACGCAGCGGTCTTGGTCAGGTTATCCATGCCCGAGCGTGCCGCGCCCGAGTGGCCCATGCCCGGCATGCCGCCCCACATGTCGGCGAGCATGTTGACGATGGCGCCGCCGTGCTTGCTCATGGACTGGTTGAACACTTCCCGGGCCATCAGGAAACCGCCGACCAGATTGGTGCGCATCACCGTTTCGAAACCCTTCTGATTGATCGACGCCAATGGCGACGGGTATTGCCCACCGGCATTGTTGACCAGGCCATGGATCGGGCCGTGCTTGCGGATCAGTTCGCCAACCAGGTGCGTCACCGCGTCTTCCTCGCGAATATCGCAGGTGCTCCAGTCGGCCTTGCCACCGTCTTCGGCAATCTCGGCAGCAACGGCTTTCAACTTGTCGGCCTTGCGTCCGACCAGCAGCACGTGCGCGCCAAGGGCTGCCAGTTCGTGGGCGGTGCAACGGCCAATGCCACTGCCACCACCGGTGACGATGATGGTTTTGCCCGCAAACAAATCGGCTTTGAAAATCGAATCGTAGGCCATGGTGGCAGCCCTCTAGTTGACCTGGTCGGCGATGCGCTGCGGCACCGGAATCTGGATTTCCAGCAGTTGCTGGGCGAACGCCTTGCCTTGCGGGTCGATCCGCAGGCTGGCGACACCGCCGCCCCCGAGGGCGTTTTCCAGGAGGAAGTTCAGGCTGTGGGTAGCGGGCAGATACCAGCGCTCGACACGGCCGTGGATCGGGTCCAGCACATGGCTCATCCAGTCGACGAGCACCGCCGGCGTCAAGGCTTCGGCGATCCAGGGCAAGTACTCGGGATCGCGGGCCATCACGCCGATGTTGCTGTGGTTGCCCTTGTCGCCGGAGCGGGCCACCGCCAGTTTGACCAGGGCCACGCTGGCGTCGGCCATGCCTGCGGGTTTGGGGGGCTCGAACGGCTCCGGCAAATCGGCGCTGTCGAGCACATCGACGGCGGGCAGCGGGCATGGATGGCGCTGGCCCATCAGATCAATTTCCAGCGTGCAGGCGGTTTTGTCGATCAGGAACGAGAACAGGCGGATCAGCGGATACACGGTGGGCCGGCCGCCGACAATCCCGGTCAGCCCCGGTGCCATGCCGGTGGCGGCCTGGGCTATTTCCCGGGAAAACACGATCAATGCCTGTTTATTCGGGTGGCGCACGGCGAGTTTGATCACCACTTCGCGGCTGTCGCGGCGCTGGCCGTGGGGGCCGTAAGTGGCTTCGCTGCCGAGCAGTTCGACGTTGACCTCGCTATAGGGCGCCCAGCCGCGCTGGCTGAAGATTTCCGAGGTCTTGTTGATGATCGCTTCGCTGACCCGCCGAGCCTTGTCGACTGCATCGATGCCGGCGATCAGGCAGCTGGCGGTGCAGCGAAAACCATCCGGGTAAGTGGCGCTGACCTTGTACTGATCGGTTGGCGGCAATCCCTTCGCGCCGTGCACCTGCACCGCGTTTTTGCCTTGCTGCAGCAGTTTGACCCGGGTGAAATCGCAGACCACGTCGGGCAGCAGATAGGCCCGTGGGTCGCCGATTTCATACAGCATTTGCTCGCCCACCGTCAGCGGGGTGACCAGCCCGCCGGAGCCCTCGGGTTTGCTGACGATGAACTGGCTGTCGGCGCTGACTTCGACGATGGGAAATCCGATGTGTTCGTAATCGGGCACGTCGCGCCAATCGGTAAAGTTGCCGCCGGTGCACTGGGCGCCGCATTCGATGATGTGGCCGGCGAGGGCCGCCTGGGCCAGTTTGTCGTAGTCATGCCACGACCAGCCGAACTCATGCACCAGGGCGGCGCTGACCACCGCGCTGTCGACCACGCGCCCGGTGATCACGATGTCCGCCCCCAGGCGCAGGGCTTCGACAATGCCCGGTGCGCCAAGGTAGGCGTTGGTCGAGACGCACAGGGGCGGCAGGGGCGCGCCGCTGAACATCTCGTGGAGGCCACGAGTGCTCAGCTGTTTGAATTGCGGTTGCAGGTCATCGCCCAGCAGGACAGCGATCTTCAGTGCGACGCCAGCCTTGTCGCACGCCGCTTGCAGCGCGGCGGCGCAGGCCTGCGGGTTGACCCCGCCGGCATTGCTGATGACACGGATCTTTTGATCGCACAGTTGGCTGAGTAACGGACTGAGCACTTCGATGAAGTCGCTGGCATAGCCAGCCTGGGGATCTTTCATCCGTGCGCCAGCCATGATCGACAGGGTGATTTCCGCCAGGTAGTCGAACACCAGATAGTCCAGGCGCCCGCCTTCCACCAGTTGCGCGGCGGCGGTCGAGGTGTCGCCCCAGAAGGCGCTGGCACAACCGATGCGGATCGTTTTTGGCGCAGTCAACTCCATAACCACCTCCGACAGAAGTGTTTCGAGACTACCAAGCAAGCGCTTGGTTTGTAAACGGCTAAAATAACTTCTGCCCGAGCGCTTGCTTGGTCGTGGGCAGCAGCTTAAATTGCCCGCGCAAACCCGCTGTTTTAGCGGTGATCTCGACTGTAGGAGAAAACGGGTGGACGAGCAAAAAGCCCTGAGGGTCATGCGCGAACTGGTCGAAAACGGCCAATTGACCGATCCGGACAGTGCCCGCGGCAAGCTCCTGCAAGTGGCGGCTCACCTGTTTCGCAACAAAGGCTACGAACGCACCACCGTGCGCGATCTGGCCGGTGCCGTGGGCATTCAGTCGGGGAGCATTTTTCATCATTTCAAAAGCAAGGACGAGATCCTGCGGGCCGTGATGGAGGAGACCATTGTCTACAACACCGCGTTGATGCGTGCGGCCATTGCCGATGCCGGCAACGTGCGCGAGCGGGTGCTGGCGCTGATCCGTTGTGAATTGCAGTCGATCATGGGTGGCAGCGGCGAGGCCATGGCGGTGCTGGTCTACGAATGGCGCTCGCTGTCCGAGGACGGCCAGGCGAGGGTCCTGGCGTTGCGCGATATTTACGAAGATATCTGGTTGCAGGTACTGGGCGAAGCCAAGAGTGCCGGTCTCATTCGCGGTGATGTGTTTGTCACGCGACGCTTTCTCACCGGGGCGCTGTCCTGGACCACCACCTGGTTTCGCGCCGATGGCAGCATGAGCCTTGATCAATTGGCCGACGAGGCGCTGACTCTGGTGCTGGAGGAAAAATAATTAGATTGTGCTGGTCGGCAGGAAACTGGCTAACTGAGCGAAACCGCCTAGCTTGAATGCATTGGTTCGGTATTTTTGGGGAGTGGGTTGTTTTGATGTCTTCGCCAATTCGGACGGCTTCGCGGCTTTTGCTCACGGCACTTCTGGCGTCATGGGTGCTGCCGACCCAGGCTGCACAACTGGTGCGCATTGGTGCCGCGCACTTTCCGCCCTACACCGTGCGCCCCGAGTCCGGAGCCGATACCGGTTTGCTGCCGCAATTGGTCGAGGCACTCAACGCCCTGCAAAACGACTATCAGTTCGTCCTGGTGCCCACCTCCATCCCCCGGCGTTTTGGTGATTTCAAGCAGGGCCGGGTCGATATGGCGATCTTCGAAAACCCCGACTGGGGCTGGAGGGACATTCCCCACACCAGCGTCGACATGGGCCTGGAAGACGCCGAGATTTTTGTCGCCCAACGCCAGCGCGAAGGTCAGCCAGCGCGCCAGCAAAACTACTTCGCCGATCTGACGGGCAAGCGTCTGGCGCTGTTCAGCGGCTATCACTACGAATTTGCCGGCTTCAATGCCGATCCCAAATACCTCGCGCAGAACTACAACGCCACCCTGACCTATTCCCATGACAGCAACTTGCTGATGGTGCTGCGCGGGCGTGCCGACATTGCCCTGGTCACGCGTTCTTATCTCAGCGACTATTTTTTGCGCAACGACAAGGTGGCCGATCAGTTTCTGGTGTCCGAGCGCATCGATCAGGTCTATCACCATTACGCGATCCTGCGACCGACCGCGCCCATCAGCGGCGAAGCATTCGGCAGGTTGCTACAAGGGCTGCGGGATAACGGCCAGATGCTGAAGATTTTCGATCCGTACAAAATTGCGGTCTTGCCGGTCCCGACACCACAGCTGGCGAATTGACTGACCTCACTTGGATTTCCCGCCCCGATACGGCGTATCTCCCACATCGATCCTTAGTGTTCACAAACATTGGGTTCACAGGAGATCACCCTGTGAACTGGCTTGCCAGCAATAGCGGCAGATCATGCACTGTACAAACGAGTGCATTCTCGCGATTGACTGCCAGTCCTCGGCAGCTCAGCCTTCCGGCTCCAATTTCCAGCGGAGACAGTCAATGCCCTTCGTAACCATCGACGGACAACCCCTTCACTTTATCGATCAAGGCACTGGCCCGGCGGTGCTGTTGGCCGGCAGTTACCTGTGGGACAAGAGCATGTGGGCGCCGCAGATTGCCGCGTTGTCGCAACAGTATCGGGTGATTGCGCTGGATCTGTGGGGCCATGGTGAATCCGGGCGGATTCCGGATGGCACCGGCTCGCTGGACGATATCGCCCGTCAGGCACTGGCGTTGCTCGATCATCTGGAAATAGAACGCGTCACCCTGGTGGGCCTTTCGGTGGGGGGCATGTGGGGCGCGCGGCTGGCGTTGTCGGTGCCGAAACGCTTGAACGGTCTGGTGCTGATGGACACTTTTTTGGGCGTCGAGCCGGAACCCACCCGCCAGTACTATTTTTCACTGCTGAAAATGATTGAAGAAACCGGCGTGATTTCGCCGCAACTGCTCGACATCGTGGTGCCGATCTTTTTCCGTCCGGGCATCGATCCGCAATCGGCGATGTACCAGGACTTTGGCGCCAGTCTCGCCGCGCTGCCGCCTGAACGCCTGCGCGAAAGCATCGTACCGATGGGGCGGATTACCTTTGGCCGCGAGGATCTGTTGCCGCGCCTGGGCGAATTGGACGCAGCGACGACGCTGGTGATCTGTGGCGATCAGGACAAGCCACGCCCACCCAGCGAAGCGCGGGAAATGGCCGAGATGATCGGTTGCCCCCATGTGTTGGTGCCGGAGGCGGGGCATATTTCAAATCTGGAAAATCCGGCGTTTGTCACCGAGACGTTGCTCGGGTTTTTGGCCGAGAGACACCAGTAGGCTGCAATGGCCCCATCGCGAGCAGGAAAATACGGTTACCTGCTCGCGATGGGGCGGTGAGGTCACTTGGGCCCGAGAATCTTCGCCAGTGTGTCCGGCGACGGCGCCCCTTGCTGCTGTTGCAGTTCACCCTTGTCATCCATATAGAAGATCGCCGGGGTGGCTTGCAGCTCCAGGTCTTCCATCAACTGCATGTTCGCCGCCAGTTTGGCCTGAATCGCCGGCGGCACATCCTTCAACGCCTTGAGCGAACTGCCCTTGCCGGCGGCTTCGTGGTCCGCCAGGGCTTTTTGCGGATCCTTGGCGGCGAGCAGGGCAGCGGACTTGCCCGGACTGTCTTCACGAATGATACCGACCATGATGTGGCGCAGTTGCACCTTGCCAGCCTTGACCCATGGCCGCGCCTGTTCCCAGAACATGTTGCAGTAAGGGCAGTTCGGATCGCTGAACAGGTAGACGATGCGCGGGGCATTCTTGTCGCCGTCGCCGATCCAGCTGCTGGCCTCGAACTTGGCCCAGACTTCCTTGGACATTGGCCCGTAGACCAGTTTCTGCAACGGCGCGCTGCTCAGGTCATTGCCCTCGGCGTCGTACAGATTGCCCAGCAACACATGCTTGCCATCCGGCGTCAGGTACAGCGCCATACCGCGGTTCTGGTATTGCGCCGCATAACCGCGCAGGCCGTCGGGGGCGTCGAACTGGCCGACGATTTTGGCGCCCTTGGCTTCGATCTTCTTGATCGCCTCGGGCAGCTCTTCGGCCTGCACCGATGGCAGGTGCAGCAGGGCGGCACCCAGGCTCAGGGTCAGCAGGTGGCGGAGGCGGGGCATGGCAGTTTCCTTGAAGAAGTGGCAGGAGCGTTATCGAAGTTTTCCAGTGCGCGAGCCAGGCTGGCTTGCGACAACTCGCCCAGATGGCTGCCCAGCAGGCGACCATCCGGGCTATAGAACAGCGTAGTCGGCAACGCCATGGAGCCAACGGCCTGGCCCAGGCGGCCGCTGCCGTCGAACAGTACGTTGGACAGGCTCAGGCCCTGGGTTTCCAGAAAGGTGCTGACGCTTTGCATGCTTTCGGCCTGATTGACGAACAGGAAGGTCAGGTCCGGGCGCTGTTGCTGGGCGCTTTCGAGCACCGGCATTTCCCGGCGACACGGCGGGCACCAGGTGGCCCAGAGATTGATGACCAGCGGGCCGCCCTTGTAGTCGGCCAGTTGCACGGTTTCCCCGGCGGCGTTGCGCAGGGTGATCTCCGGCAGGCGCGTGCCTTGTTCGTAGAGACTCAAGGAGAAGGTCGCCAGCAACCAGAAGGCCAGGCCACTTGCCACGCCGAAGCCTAACGGACGGCGCAGGCCGGGCCGACGCCAGGCGCGGTACAGCGTGGCAAGCACCAGCGCGATCACTCCCGGCCAAGCGAGGAAACCGCCGTCGCGCAGGTCGATGATCTGCCAGGGGTCATTGCGATAATGCATCCAGTAAACGGCGACGAAACCGATTCGCGACGCGAGCATGCCGACCAGGAACAGACTGAACAGCGCCGACTCGGGGTTCTCGCCTCCGCGCTTGGCCACCCGCCAGCCGATGAATGTCGCCAGCGCCAATGCACTGATCAGCAGCAGGTGGTTGAGCGCGATGGCAAAGGTGCCGAGGGTGAATGTCAGCATTAACGGGCGTCTCGGGTGGTGGTCCAGCGTTGCAGGAAAGTGGTGGCATCGACCTCGCCAGTGATGCGCTGGCTGCGACGTTCGTTGCCATCGGCACCGATCCAGAGCAGGCTCGGCGGCCCAGGCACTTTATAGCGGCCGAGCAATTCGCGGCTGGCGGCATTGTCGGCGGTGACGTCCAGGCGGAGCAAGCGCACGTCGCTGAGGGCTTCGAGCACATCCGCTTTGCCGAACACCTGTTTCTCCATGACCTTGCACGACACGCACCAGTCCGCATAGTAATCCAGCAGCACCCACTGGCCCTGAGCCTGCGCCGCGTCGAGTTCCCGTTGCAGCGTGGCGGGGTCCTTGATGGTGGTGAAGACGTCGTGGCCGACCGGACTGCTGGCCCCGCGGGCATTGGCAGTGTTGTAGACCTGCAATGGCTTGAACAGGTCATCCGCGCCACCCGCCGCACCGATCATCAGCAGACTGCCCCACAACCCGAGCAGCAGCGAACTGGCGCCGAACAGATGAGCGACACGGCCAAAACCTTCCGACTGCTTCCAGGCACTGTACGCGGCGATCAACAACAACGCCCCGCACAAGCCGACCCACAGCGATTCATCCAGCACCGGGCGCAGCATCAGCAACGCGGTGGCGAGGAACAGGAAGCCGAAGATGCCCTTGAGCAGGTTCATCCAGGCGCCAGGTTTGGGCAGGAAGCGATTACCGACGGTCACCAGCAACAACAGTGGCACACCGATGCCGATACCCATGGCAAACAGGATCAAGCCGCCGTGCAACGCGTTACCGCTTTGTGCGATGTAGAGCAGGGCGCCGGCCAGCGGCGCGGTCATGCACGGACCGACCAGCAGCCCGGACAAGGCGCCCAGCACACCGGCGCCAACCAGACTGCCGCCACGCTGATTGCGCGAGACGTTCTCCAGGCGGTCGCGCACGGCCACCGGCAGTTGCAGTTCAAAGAAACCGAACATCGGCAACGCCAGCAGGACGAAAATCGCGGCGAAGCTGCCGAGCAGCCACGGGTTCTGTAACAACGCCTGCAGGTTCGCACCGAGCAGCGCTGCCAGCACGCCCATTGCGGCATAGACCAGCGCCATACTCACGACATAACTGCTGGCCAGGGCAAAACCGCGCTTGGGCGAAGCGCCGCTGCCGACGATCAGCCCGGCCAGGATCGGCAGCATCGGCAGTGAACAAGGGGTAAAGGCCAGCAGCAGGCCCAGACCGAAAAACACCAGAAGACTTAAGCCGAGTGCCCGCTGCTGCAGGCCGTTGGCCAAGGCTTGATCCGCGGCTTCGTCTGTCACGACGCTGGCAGCTTTGCCACCCAGGTCGACAACTTGCGTTTGCGGCGGATAACACAGACCGGCATCGGCACAGCCCTGGAAACCCACCTTGATCTGGCCGCTGGCACCGGCAGGGATTTTCAGTTCCAGGCCCTGGCGATAGACCTGCTGTTCACCGAAAAACTCGTCGCTGTGAGCTTCGCCTTCAGGCAGTGCTGGATGCTGTTCAGTCGGCAAGCCATCAAATTTCAGGCGCTTTTGGTACAGGTAGTAGCCATCGGCAATTTGCCAGAACAGCTGGGTTTCACCGGACTCCAGGCGTTCGGAGGTGAACGTGAAAGCTTTGCCGACCGGAAGAAAGTCGGGTTTGGTCTCAAACGGATTGGTTCCCGCCTGGGCCAGACCCGAGATCAAGAGAACAAAAAATAAAAACAGTCGACGCATGAATAAGCCTTGGTTCTGTGCAAGTGCATTGCACAATGGGCGGTGGCGATTAACCGATGATTAACCCCGGCAGCCTTGTGGCGGCGGTGCTTGCGGCATAATGTCCGCTTAATCGGTCTGCGGCCTAATCCGCTTTATTTCTGCGAGGCTTTCCATGCACGTACTGGTTTGCGAAGACGATGAGTTGATCGCCAGCGGCATCGTCGCCGGCCTGACCGCCCAGGGTTTGACCGTGGAGCATGTGGCCACGGCGTCCGCCGCCCGGGCTATGCTCAAGGTCGCCGAATTCGACGTGATGGTGCTTGATCTCGGCTTGCCCGACGAGGACGGCCTGAAGTTGTTGCAGCAACTGCGTCACAACGGTCTGGAATTGCCGGTGTTAATCCTCACGGCCCGGGACTCGGTCACCGACCGCGTCGACGGCCTGCAGGCCGGTGCCGACGACTACCTGCTCAAACCTTTCGACCTGCGCGAACTGGCCGCACGCCTGCACACCCTGTTGCGCCGGGTGGCGGGGCGCAGCGTCAACCTGATCGAACACGGTGCGCTGACCTACGACCCGAGCACCCGCGAAACCCTGCTCGCCGGTCAGCCGGTGGACCTGTCGCGTCGCGAACAGTCGCTGTTGCAGGCTCTTTTGCACAACCGCGGCCGCGTATTGTCGACCGAGCAGCTCAAGGACAGCGTCTACGGGTTCAATGACGAACTGGAAAGCAACGCCCTCAACGTCCATATCCATCACCTGCGGCGCAAGCTCGGCAATGGCATCGTCGAGACCGTGCGTGGCCTGGGCTATCGCCTGGGGCCGGCTGATGGCGGAGAACGACAGAAGTGATGAGTTTGCGTTTGCGCCTGAGCCTGACGCTCGGCGCCGCATTTGCGCTGATCTGGGCGCTGGCTGCGGCCTGGATGCTCAGCGATCTGCGCAATCAAATGATGTTTTCCCTCGACCAGCGGCTGGTGGCCTCGGCGCGCATGGTGGCCGGCTTGATGGAGCAATTGCCGCCCGTGCCGAGCAAGGGCGAGGGCACCCATTTCAGTGCCGAACAGCTGAATATCCCCGGCGGCATGGCCTGTCAGGTCAGTTCCTTGCGCGGGGAAATTCTTGCCCGTAGCCACAGTGATCCGGGGCAGCCCCTGGAAGCGGAGAAAATGGGCTTCCACGATCAGATAATCGATGGCGCGCCGTGGCGCAGTTTCACCCTGGCCCGTGGCGATCTGCGGATCACCACCGCCGACCGGCAGATCGAGCGCGAGGCGTTGAACATGTCGATCCTGCTGGCCGCTTCCGTGCCGGTGGGCGTGGCGCTGCTCGGATGCCTGTGCCTGTTGTGGCTGGGCATCGGCCAGGGGCTCGCGCCGCTCAATCGCATGCGCGATGCGCTGATGCGGCGCAGCGCCGATTCGCTGGAACCCTTGCAGGTCCAGCCGTTGCCGAGCGAACTGCAACCCTTGCTGGATACACAGAATCAGTTGTTCCAGCGGATCGGCAAGACCATCGAGCGCGAGCGCCGCCTGACCGGCGATGCGGCCCACGAGTTGCGCAGCCCCTTGACCGCGATCAAGACCCACCTGCAGGTGGCGCGCATGACCGACGGCGCCGCGCGGGATCAGTCCCTGGCCCGGGCCGAAGAGGGCGCCGATCGCCTGCACCGGACCCTGGAGCAATTGCTGTTGCTGGCGCGAGTCGAAGGCAGTCTGTCGTTCGATGACGGCGTGCAATGCAGCGCCGAGCAAGTGGCGAAACTGGCGATTCAGGACGCGGCCGGCGGAGATCGCGAGCGAATTCGCTTCGAAGTGCCGGCCAGGTTTTCCCATGCCCCGGTGCAAATGCCTGCCGTGTTGTCGATCGCGGCGTTGCGCAACCTTCTGGATAACGCCCTGCGCCATACCCCCGATGGAGGTCCGGTGGAGTTGAGTCTGCAAACCACCGGCAATCGCGTGCAGTTCGTGGTGCGTGATCACGGGCCGGGCATCGCTGAAGACGATCTGCAGCACTTGACCCAGCGCTTCTGGCGCAACGGCCACAGCACCGGCTGCGGTCTTGGCCTGGCGATTGTCCAGGCCATCGTCCAGCGTTGCGGCTGCACCCTGCGTTTCGACAGTCGAGCGGACGGGCTGCGGGTTGAGCTGACGATGCCGTTGCAACCGGTCTGACAAACACAGCGAGCCCCTGTGGGAGCGGGCTTGCCCCCTCGCCACACATGAAATGACTAACCCTGCTGAAACATCTCCTTCGCCCGCTGCTCGATCTGTTCCTGAGTCAGATTTTCCTTGCGCGTGGCCAGGAACCACAGATGGCCGTAGGGGTCTTTCAACGTTCCTGAACGGTCGCCATAAAACTGATCCTTGACCTGCGACACCACCGTACCGCCGGCTGCGATGGCCTGGTCATAGGACTTGTCCACATCGGTGACGTACAGATGCAGCCCCACGGACTGCGACTGGTCCGGGTTACTCAACGGGCCTTGATCGCACGGTGTACCGAGCATGATCGGGCAGTCGCCGATGCGCAGTTCGGCGTGACCGATACCGCCGTCGGGCATGGACAGGCGCATGACTTCGATCGCGCCGAAGGCCTTCTTGTAAAACTCGATGGCTTCGGCTGCTTTTTTGATCCCCAGGTACGGGGTGATGCTGTGGTAGCCCTCTGGAATGGGTTTGACGCTCATGATCGTTCTCCCTGAATTTGTTGTAGATGGAACATCTAGCTCGCCGCTTTTCAGCAGGACTTCCCAGTGTAGGTCCTGCCGAAACAGCCGCTGTCTGGTTTTTGATCTTCAGCACTCGCCAAGTTCACAAAAAAAATCACCTCGTTCGGCATCAGCGCCACTGTCCGGCAATCAACAGTGAAGCAACAGATTGCCTTGGCTACGGCATTGTCGAACCCGCCAAAACCCGTTGAAGCACCCGTAAATACGGGCTCTCGCAGTCAGGCACAGAAGCTGCAATGACCTTCGGTAAACACTGGTATCGAGAGTCTTGTATGTCTGAATCTGCCGTTTATCCGATCAACCCGCCGGCGGCCCACCGGATCGCCAGCGAAGCCGAGGCCCTGCGCGTGGCCGAGCGCGTCGCCGCGGTTCTGTTGGAGCAAGATGCCGAACGTGACCGTACTCGCCAGGTGCCCGCCGATATCGTCGATCTGTTTTCCAACAGCGGCCTCTGGGGCATTACGGTGCCCAGGGAATTTGGCGGAGCACAGGTGTCCTACGCGGTGCTGGCGCAGGTCATCGCGATCATCTCGGCGGCCGATCCGTCCCTGGGGCAGATCCCGCAAAACCACTACTGCCTGCTGGAAGACATCCGGCTGCAAGGCACGCCGGAGCAGCAGGCGCATTTCTTCGAGCTGGCACTGCAGGGGCATCGGTTCGCCAACGCCTTGTCGGAAACCGGCGGCAAGCATGTGCAGGACATTCAGGCGACCATCCGCCGTTACGGCGACGGCCATGTGATCAACGGGCGCAAGGGGTATTGCACGGGGTCGTTGTATGCACACTGGCTGGCGGTGCTGGCGCTGGATGAAGAGCAGAAAGGCCAGTTGGCGTTCGTCCCGCGCGGCACCAAAGGGCTGGTGATCGTCGACGACTGGGACAGCATCGGCCAGCGCACCACTTCCAGCGGCACGGTGGTGGCCGAAGATCTGCACGTTTCGGCGTTCAATCTGTTCCCGACCTGGCGCTCCTATGACAGCCCGACCCTGGCCGGTCCGTTCGCCCAATTGACGACCGCTGCCATCGACGCCGGCATTGCCCGCGCCGCCTTGCGCGACACCATAGCCTTTGTCCGGCAATTCGCCCGGCCATGGATCGATGCGGGTGTGGAAAGGGCCAGCGAAGATCCATTGACCATCATTCAGGTCGGAGGCCTGGACATTCGCCTGGAGGCGGCCGAAGCCTTGCTGGAACGGGCTGGGCGGACGCTGGATGCAGCGCGCCAGACACCGGATGAAGGCAGCGTTGCCAACGCATCCCTGGCCGTGGCCAGGGCCAAGGTGCTGACCACCGAAATCGCCATTGAAGCGAGCAATAAGCTGTTTGAACTGGGCGGCACTCGTTCAACCCTGAAGAAACACAACTTCGACCGTCACTGGCGCAATGCGCGGGTGCATACCTTGCACGATCCGGTGCGCTGGAAATACCACGTGGTCGGCAACTGGCTGCTCAACGGCGTGAAACCACCACGTCATGACTGGTCCTGACCATGGCTGAATTGTTCAAGAACATCTATTGGGCCGACATTGGCCAGGCCTGCCTCGACACCCTGAGCATGCTCGGCGCGGCCCTCGGTTTCACCGTGTTGTTGGGGCTGCCGCTGGGGGTGCTGCTGTTCCTCACTGGCAAACGCCAGTTGCATGAAGCCGTTGGCGTTTACCGGGTGTTGTCGGTGATCGTCAACATGCTGCGTTCGCTGCCGTTCATCATTTTGCTGATCGTGCTGATTCCCCTGACCACCTTGCTGGTCGGCACCTCGTTGGGTGTACCGGGGACCATTCCGCCGCTGGTGGTCGGGTGCACGCCGTTCTTTGCGCGGCTGGTGGAAACCGCGTTGCGTGAAGTCGATCGCGGGGTGGTGGAGGCGACCCAGGCCATGGGCGCCAACACCTGGCAAATCATCCGCTTCACCTTGCTCCCCGAGGCGCGGGGAGGGCTGCTGGCGGCGGTGACGGTGACGGCCATCGTGCTGGTGGATTACACGGCGATGGCCGGGGTGATCGGCGGTGGTGGCCTGGGTGACCTGGCGATCCGCTATGGCTACCAGCGTTTCCAGACCGACGTGATGGTGGTCACCGTGGTGCTGTTGTTGATCCTGGTCCAGGCCCTGCAAATGAGCGGCGACCGACTGGTGGCGCGCTACAGCCATCGATAAGACATTCAGTTCAAAACCAAAAAATCGGCCCCACGTCCGCCCCACGACGGCCACTCAATCTGCCTAGGAGCACAACATGAAAAAGACCCTGGCCGTTCTGGCTGCCTTGATTTCGCTGAGCGTACACGCCAACGAAAAACTCACCGTCGGTGCCACGCCGGTGCCGCACGCGGAGATCCTCGAATTCGTCAAACCCACCCTGGCCAAGGAAGGCGTGGACCTGGATATCAAGGTCTTCACCGATTTTATCCAGCCCAACCAGCAACTTGCGCTGAAGAACCTTGACGCCAACTACTACCAGTACCGGCCGTTTCTCGATGACTACAACAAGACCCGCCACACCGACCTGGTGCCGGTGGTCGGTGTGCACATTGAGCCGTTCGGGGCTTATTCGACCAAGATCAAAAACATTTCCGAGCTCAAGGACGGCGCTACCGTGGCGATCCCCAACGATCCGGTGAACACCGGTCGCGCCCTGGTGCTGCTGCATGAAGCAGGGCTGATCAAGCTCAAGGACCCGAGCAACACCCTGGCGACGCAACGGGACATCGCCGAAAACCCCAAGCACCTGAAAATCCGTGAGCTGGAAGGTGCACTGCTGGCGCGTTCGGTGAGTCAGGTGGACCTGGCGTTCGTATTCGCCAACTACGCGCTGGAAGCGGGGATCGACACCAACAGTGCGTTGATCGTTGAGAAGGGCAAGAGCCTGTACGTTGAATTCCTGGTGGCGCGGCCGGACAACATCAACGACCCGGGCCTGCAGAAGCTGGCCAAGGCGTTGAACTCCGATGAAGTTCGGCAGTTCATTTTGACGCGCTACAAGGGGCAGATTGCGCCGGGGTTCTAAGCTTCGGTTGATCTTGAGGACGCCATCGCGGGCAAGCCCCGCCCCCACAGGTTCTGGATCGTTCACGAAATGTGCAAACGACCCAAACCCTGTGGGAGCGTGGCTTGCCCGCGATAGCCGCGCCGCAATTTCAGATCTGTCGCGGATGCCAATAGCCGCGCCCCGAGTACATCAGCAAGTGTAATTCGCAGCACTCGGCCCAAGCGCCGGCTAGATGGACAATTGCATCAAGCGCTCGCCCTGTACGTTTTCCGTCGGTCGCCGCTTGTTCACCGCCAGTTCGCCGATCTTGATCAGGCGCGTGCGGGTCACGTTGCGGCTCAGGCCCAGCAGCGCGGCGGTGTGCACCTGGTTGTAGTGGCTGAAGCGATAGGCCGCCCGCAGCAAGGCGTCCTCGACTTTTTCGTGCAGGGCGCCGGCCTGTTCCTCGAACAGCTTTTGAAAAGCCCGGTCGAGCAGGGCTTCGGCAGTATCGTCGACCTGAGCGTGGTGATCGTCCTGGCGTTCGATGCGCATGTTGGACAGGCGCAGGTCATCGCGTTCGATGATGCCGTTACGGCAAATCAGCAGGGTGTGGTGAATGACGTTTTCCAGCTCACGGATGTTGCCCGGCCAACTGTAGCTGCGCAGTTTCAGTTCGGCTTCCTTGCTGATGGTGATGCTGCCGTAGCCAAGGCGCTGACTGTAGGCGTCGATGAAGTGACGGGTCAGGGGCAGGATGTCGCCGGGACGGTCGCGCAGCGGGCTCAGCTCCAGGCTGACCACGTCGAGACGGTAGTACAGGTCCTCGCGGAAATGCCCGGCGTTGATGGCTTTCTCCAGTTGCACGTTGGTCGCTGCCAGCACCCGCACATCGATGGGGATGCTCTTGCGTGAACCCAGGCGCACCACTTCGCGTTCCTGCAACACCCGCAATAACTTGACCTGAATGGCCATCGGCAAGTCGCCGATTTCATCGAGGAACAGGGTGCCGCCATCGGCCTCCTCGAACCAGCCGGCCTTGGCACTGAGGGCGCCGGTGAAAGCGCCTTTTTCATGGCCAAACAGCTCGGCCTCGACCAGGGATTCGGAGAACGCGCCGCAGTTCACGGCTACAAATGGCCGGTTACGCCGGGCGCTGAGGTTGTGGATATGGCGCGCCACCAGCTCCTTGCCGGTGCCGGTTTCGCCGATGATCAGCACACTGGCTTCACTGGGGGCGACTTGTTGCAGGTGGGCGAGCAAGGCCTGGGACTTGGGGTCTTCGAACACCTGGGCCGTGGCGCGGATCGACGTGGCCAGAGCGGGCGAGGGCGGTAAGGTCAGCAGTTGCATGGGGCACGCTCCTTGTTGGGCAAGCTATGAATAGAAAGTGGGAATCGGCAGGGCCTGGTTCAGTGCCCAGTCACCCAGTTCATGGAGTTTGTAATCCACTGGGTCGTGCAGGGTTTGCGTGCGCAGGTTGCGCCAGTGGCGGTCCAGTCGCAGCGAGGCGTGGGTCGAGCGCGCGCCGGTGACTTCGAACAGGCGACTGCACACTTCCAGGCCATTGCGCGTGGCGGCGACCTTGGCCGTGGCGATGGCGGTGGCCAGGTGTCCGCGTTCCTCGGCACTGAGGTTCGGGCCTTTGGCCCAGGCCTTGTCGAGCAAGTCAGCCGCGCGCTCCACCAACAGCCGCACCCCTTCGAGGGCCACCCAGAATTCGCCGTAGTGGCTGAGTACATAAGGGTCCTGGTTCACCTCCCGGGCACTGGATTTGTGCCACGGCCGGGTTTCGGTCAACGTGTACTGGCGCGCTTCTTCGAAGGCGCCTTCGGCGATGCCGAGGAACATGTGGGTGAACGTCAGTTGGGCGATCAGTGGGCGCAAGCAGGCAAACGGCGTGCTCAACGGCCCCGGATCGAGCAGCAGCTCCGATTCTTCGACTCGCACCCGTTCGAAGGTGGCACTGCCGCTGTCGGTCTGGCGCTGGCCCATGTTGTTCCAGTCATTGTGCAAGGTGATGCCGCTGCGACCGCTGGGGATGGCGGCGATCAACAGCTTGCCGCCGGCGCTCTCATCCACCGCCGAGGCGATCAGCATCTCCGAATCGCTGGCGCCGGAGCAGAAACTTTTCTTGCCGGAAAACTCACGCCAGCCAGCGAGTTTTTTCACCACGGTGCGGGTGTCCAACGGGTTGAGGGCATTGCCCCAGAACCAGTTCTTGCGCGCGGTTTGTTCAAACCACGGCTGCCATTGTTCGGGGCGGGCGAACAGGCGCACGGTGGCGAGCATCAGGTGATGGAAGCCGAACACATGGGCAATCGAACTGTCGACCTTGGCGAACTCACGCACGATGTTCAGGGTTTCACTCCAGCTGGCGCCGAGGCCGCCGAACCGGGTGGGAATGCTTAACGCGAGCAGCCCGCTGTGGCGCAGCGCATCACGCTCGGCCTTGGGCGTACCGCCGCGTTCGTCGCGCTCGACGGCGGTCAGGGCAAACTCGGCGGCCAATTGGCGGGCGGTCTGCAACGGGGAGATCAGGGCGCTGTGCGGCTTGGCAGTCACGCGGGGGTTCCTCTTTGAATTCGACGCAAATCCCTTGTAGGAGCGAGCCTGCTCGCGATGGAGAACAACGATTACGCGGGATGTCTGAATGACAGCGTCATCGTTGGCGACCATCGCGAGCAGGCTCGCTCCTACAGGTAGTGCGTGGGTCAGGCCGTGGTTTTGGTCGGCAGCACATCGTTGGCGATCATTTCGCCGAACGGCCCGGTCAGGTTGGTGACGCCACGCCCGGCGAGACTGGCATAGGGCTCGGGCAGCAGCGGGAAAACCAGTTCGGCAAAGCGATACGCCTCTTCAAGATGCGGGTAGCCGGAGAAGATGAAACTCTCGATCCCCAGGTCCGCGTACTCCTTGATGCGCGCGGCGACCTGCTGCGGGTCACCCACCAGCGCCGTCCCGGCGCCGCCACGCACCAGGCCGACACCGGCCCACAGATTGGGTGAGATCTCCAGGTTGTCGCGACGCCCGTCGTGCAGTGCAGCCATGCGTCGCTGTCCTTCGGAGTCGAAACGCGAGAATGACTTCTGCGCGGCGGCAATGGTCTCGTCGCTGATGTGCTCGATCAGTTTGTCAGCGGCTTTCCACGCGTCTTCTGCGCTTTCGCGAACAATCACATGCAAGCGAATCCCGAACTTCACCGTGCGCCCGTGACGGGCGGCGCGTTCACGGACATCGGCGAGTTTCTGCGCCACGGCGGCCAGTGGTTCGCCCCAGGTCAGGTAGACATCGACCTGCTCGGCGGCCAGGTCGTGGGCGGCATCGGACGAACCGCCGAAGTACAGTGGCGGATAAGGTTTCTGCACGGGGGGATACAGCGCTTTGGCATTCTGTACCCGCAGGTGCTTGCCTTCGAAGTCGACCGATTCGCCTTGCAATACACGGCGCCAGATTTTCAGGAATTCGTCGGTGACTTCGTAGCGTTCGCTGTGATCGAGGAAGCTGCCGTCGCCACGGTTTTCGTCGGGATCGCCGCCGGTCACGACGTTGATCAACAAGCGGCCACCGGACAGACGATCCAGGGTCGCCGCCATGCGTGCCGACACCGTGGGCGAGATGATGCCAGGACGGATCGCCACCAGATAACGCAAGCGCTCGGTCAGCGGCACCAGTGCCGAGGCGATCACCCAGGAGTCTTCGCAGGAACGCCCGGTGGGAATCAATACGCCGTGGTAGCCAAGGCTGTCTGCGGCCTGGGCCACTTGTTTCAGGTAGTTGAGGGTGACCGGGCGTGCGCCCTGAGTGGTGCCCAGGTAATGGCCGTCGCCGTGGGTCGGCAGAAACCAGAAAACATCCATGAAGAAATCCTCAAGCGATTTTCAGCCGATTGTTGGGGTGTACGCCGAACAATGGCGCCGCGCGCTCTGCAGCCAGTTGAATGCGGGCCCTGAGCGGTTCACTGGTGATCTGGTAATTGGAGAAATCGGCTTCGGTGGCATACACGCCAATCGGCAAGGTCAACGCCTGGAAGAAGCTGAACAGGGGGCGCAGCTGATGATCGAGCACCAGCGCATGACGTTCGCTGCCACCGGTGGCGGCCAGCAGTACCGGGGTGTTGATCAGTGCATTCAGATCGATCAGGTCGAACAGATGCTTGAGCAGGCCAGGGTAGGAACCGCGATAAACCGGCGCGGCGACAACCAGCAGATCGGCGTTTTCAATCGCTTGCAGTTCGGCTTCGACGTCCGCACTCAGTTCCTGACGGGACAGCGCCGCGCCCAGGGGCCGGGCGATGTCCCCCAGTTCGATCAACTTGCTCTCGATCGGCAGTTGCTCGGCCAGCTGCGCCAATAGCGCTTGGGTCAGCACCAGGGTGCGGGAGGGACGCCAGGTGCCGCCGGAGACGGCAACGACTTTCAATGGACGCGACATGATCAGTTCCTTTTTAAACAGTTGCTGTGGGAGCAGTGAGTGATCACTGGGCTTTTCTCCATTGAGCAAGAGCTGTACCAATCCCTCGAAGCCACGTTTTACGCGGCTTGCAGCGAGTTGATCAGACCGCGCTGTTGATTTTTAAGGGCTGTTTGTTGATTGACTGTTGCCTGGCGAACAGTTGCGTGAGCAACAGTGCGTCAGCGGATGCAGTTGTTATAAAGGCTATTTGTTATTCCGTAAAAGATCGTTGATTGATATTTATAGATCATTAAGAAATATAAAGCCCCCCTGGAGAAACTGGCTTGCCAGCGATGACGCCCGCCAGAACACCACAGGGCTTGAGACCCCTTCGCCAGCAACAGGCACCTACAGGCTGGCAACATCAACAAAACTCGATAGCGACTATCGAGAGCGATGATTTTTACCCGTGCAAAGGCGGGCGTAGCCTGTGTTCATTGCCCCGAAGCCAGATGCCAGGACGCCTGAACATGAAACCGCTAATCGCCAGTTTGTTGCTGCTGACCGTCTCCGTTCTCGCCGGATGTGCCAGCCAGACTTCCCCGGAACTGAGGCCCTATACGGCTGAAGAAACCAGGGAACTCGCGCTGGAAGCGTTGAATCGCCGGGGTCTGTCCTTCGACGAATACCAGGCGAAAAAAGCCGAATTGCTCGGTGTGCCGCAAAAATCGTTTGGTTTCGACAAACAGGGTGAGATGAACGTCGGACGTGCTGTACAGCTGCACGGTCGTCCTAGCTAAGCGAAAACTGTACTGCTGGAAGTTTTACCCAACTGTCTGTGGGTTTCCCATGGGGGGTGCGATAGGGTCACTACCTGACCGACCCTGATGGACTGCCACCCATGACACTCTCGCTCGATCTGCTGCTGGGCTTTGCCCTGTTTGCCCTCGTCACTTCGATCACCCCCGGCCCGAACAACACGATGTTGCTGGCATCCGGGGTGAACTTCGGCTTCAACCGCACCATCCCTCACATGCTCGGCATCACTTGCGGATTCTTCGTGCTCGTCGTGGCGGTGGGCTTTGGCCTGGGCGCGGTGTTCCAGACTTATCCCTTGCTTTACTCCGTACTGCGCTATGTCGGCGCCGCTTATTTGCTGTATCTGGCGTGGAAAATCGCTCACTCCGGACCCGTCTCGGACAGCGAACAGGTTGAAGGGAAACCCATCAGCTACCTGGGGGCCGCCGCGTTCCAGTGGGTCAACCCCAAGGCCTGGATCATGGCCATTGGTGCCATCAGCACTTACACGCCGATGCAGGGTTACTTCACCAACGTCATCGTGATCGCAGCGGTCTTCGCCCTGATCAACCTACCGAGCGTTGGTGTCTGGGCCGCCTGCGGCACTCTATTGCGCAACGTTCTGAAGGACCGTCGCTGGTTGCGCCTGTTCAACTGGGGCATGGCCGCGTTGCTGGTGGCTTCGCTGTATCCGCTGCTGCTCGAAAGCTTTCGCTGACGCATTGCTTCAACCGGTCGCACGATGCCTGTTAAGCTCGCTGTTCAGGAGCGTTCCTACGCACTATTAATGAAGTGGTACTTCTTTAACGGCATCCGATCAGGTATTGGTAACGTTCTGAAAACCGGGCGTAGCTCACAAGGCTGCGTCTTGATGTTTCCAGTGACGAGCTTCCTGATCCCGGAACACGCTCTGCGAGTCTTTTATGAATAAACGTCCGTTGTATTTCGACTACGCCGCCACCACGCCGGTGGATGAACGGGTCATCAAGGTCATGGTCGAGTGCCTGGGTTTCAGCGGCAATTTTGGCAACCCGGCGTCCAGTTCTCACGCATTCGGTCAACAGGCACGGCAAACCGTCGAGCAGGCACGGCGCCAGGTGGCCGAACTGGTCGGCGCCACGCCCGAACAGATCGTCTGGACCTCCGGCGCGACCGAATCCAACAACCTTGCCCTCAAGGGCGTATCCCAGGCTCGCGGCGTTGCCGGCGGCCACATCATCACCAGCCAGATCGAACACAAGGCCATCCTCGATACCGCAAGACAATTGCAGGATGCGGGCGTGGCGGTGACCTATCTGGTGCCGGACGCCGACGGCCTGATCACTGCGCAAGCCGTCAGCGAAGCCATGCGCGAGGACACCTTCCTGGTGTCGCTGATGCTGGTCAACAACGAGTTGGGCACGGTCAACGACATCCCGGCCATCGGCCAGGTGGTGCGTGATCGCGACGCGTTGTTTCATGTCGACGCGGCGCAGGGGGCAGGCAAAGTGCAGATCGATCTGGCGCAATGGCCTGTGGATCTGATGTCGTTCTCGGCACACAAACTCTACGGCCCCAAAGGCATTGGTGCGTTGTATGTCGGGCCCCGTGCGCACCAGCGTTTGCAGGCGCAGATTCATGGTGGCGGTCACGAGGGCGGCCTGCGTTCCGGGACCTTGGCCACCCACCAGATTGCCGCCATGGGCGCGGCATTCGCCCTGGCGGCGGCTGCGTTCGATGAAGAAAAAGCCTTGATCGTGGGTCTGCGCGAACGCTTGCTCGATCAATTGCTAAGCATTCCCGGTGTGCGCCTCAATGGCAGCCCGACCCGGCGCATCCCCCATACCCTGAGCCTGACCTTCAGTGAAGGCGAGTTCAATTCGGCAGCGTTGCTCGCCTCGATCGCGTTTTCCGCGACCTCGGCCTGCAGTTCCGCGAGTAATGCTCCGTCCCATGTGCTGCTGGCCCTGGGGCATGACGCTCGCTCGGCGAGTCGCACCATTCGCTTGAGCCTGGGGCGTTTCACCACCGAGCAGGATATCGATCAAGCGGTACAACTGATTAAAACGGCCTGCGCCAGCGCCCCGGCTTTCTGGCAGTAGTGTCTCGAAGCGCCGACACCGATCGGCGCTAAACAATAATGATGAGTGGTTAGCAGGAGTCATGATGAGTACGCAGTCTTCGATCAATGGATCGGTGCCCCAGCGCCTGGCGCAAACCCGCGAACTGATGAGCCGCGAGGGCATTCACGCCCTGCTGGTGCCGTCGGCCGACCCGCACCTGTCCGAATACCTGCCAGGCTACTGGCAGGGGCGGCAGTGGTTGTCCGGCTTCCATGGCTCGGTCGGCACCCTGATCGTGACCGCCGATTTTGCCGGCGTCTGGGCCGACAGTCGTTACTGGGAGCAGGCGACCAAGGAACTCAAGGGCAGCGGCATCGAACTGGTCAAGCTGCAACCGGGTCAGCCGGGGCCGCTGGACTGGCTGGCCGAACAAACCCCGGAAGGCGGTGTGGTCGCGGTCGATGGTGCGGTGATGGCCGTGGCCTCGGCCCGCACGTTGAGCGGCAAGCTGGAAGAACGCAACGCTCGCCTGCGCACTGATATCGATCTGTTGAGTGAAGTCTGGAGCGACCGTCCGAGCCTGCCGAATGCACCGATCTATCAGCACTTGCCTCCCCAGGCGACGGTCAGCCGTGGCGAAAAACTCGCCAAATTGCGGGAAACCCTGCAGGCGCGCGGCGCCGACTGGCACTTCATCGCCACCCTCGATGACATCGCCTGGCTGTTCAACCTGCGCGGCGGCGATGTGTCGTTCAATCCGGTGTTTGTTTCCTTCGCCTTGATCAGCCAGCAGCAGGCCACCCTGTTCGTGGCACTGAGCAAGGTCGATGCCGAACTGCGTGCAGTCCTTGAACAGGATGGCGTGACCCTGCGCGATTACAGCGAAGTGGCCGACGCGCTGCGCGCCGTACCGAAAGGAGCGAGCTTGCTGGTCGACCCGGCGCGGGTCACGGCGGGACTGCTGGATAACCTCGACAGCGGCGTCAAATTGATCGAAGGCTTGAACCCGACCACCCTGGCCAAGTCGCAAAAAAGCCTGGCTGACGCCGAGCACATCCGTCAGGCCATGGAACAGGATGGCGCGGCGCTCTGCGAATTCTTCACCTGGCTGGACTCGGCACTCGCGGGCAGCGAGCGCATCACCGAGCTGACCATCGACGAGAAACTGACCGCCGCCCGTGAACGTCGTCCGGGTTATGTGTCGCTGAGTTTCAACACCATCGCCGCGTTCAACGCCAACGGCGCCATGCCGCATTACCACGCCACCGAAGAAGAGCACGCGGTGATCGAAGGCGACGGTCTGTTGCTGATCGATTCCGGCGGCCAGTACCTGGGAGGCACCACGGACATCACGCGGATGGTGCCGGTCGGTACGCCGACGGCCGAGCAGAAGCGCGATTGCACCCGTGTGCTCAAAGGCGTGATTGCCTTGTCCCGTGCGCAATTTCCGAAAGGCATCCTCTCGCCGCTGCTGGACTCAATTGCCCGTGCGCCGATCTGGGCGGAAAGCGTCGATTACGGTCATGGTACCGGTCACGGCGTTGGTTACTTCCTCAACGTTCACGAAGGTCCGCAAGTCATTGCCTATCAGGCCGCGCCAGCACCGCAAACCGCGATGCAACCGGGCATGATCACTTCAATCGAACCGGGCACTTACCGTCCGGGCCGCTGGGGTGTGCGGATCGAAAACCTGGCGATGAACCGCGAAGCAGGCACCAGCGAATTCGGCGAGTTCCTGAAATTCGAAACCCTGACCCTGTGCCCGATCGACACCCGTTGCCTGGAGCCGTCGCTGCTGACGGAAGAAGAAAAGCAGTGGTTCAATGCTTATCACGCCGAAGTCCGTGAGCGCTTGAGCCCGTTGCTCGACGGTGCGGCCTTGGAGTGGTTGAACACGCGTACCGCAGCTATTTGACCGCCTGCAGTTCGGGCGCTGCTTCCAGCGCCTGGCTCATGTAGTCGACAAAGGCTTTGACCCTGGCGGATTGGCGACGATTCGCCGGGGATACCGCATGTATAGGCAGCGATTGCGCAGTGTAATTCTGCAGAATCGCGGTCACTCTCCCGGCTTTCAGATCCTCGCTGAACAGCCATACCGGCGACAACGCAATCCCCAAGCCTCCCAGCACCATCTCGCGGATCGCCTCGGAGTTGTTGCTTTGGGCATTGCCCTTGATCCGCACCTCATGACGTTGTCCGTCGCGCTCGTAAGCCCACAGGTTCTGACTGTTCAGCAGGTTGAAGAGCAGGCAGTTGTGTTCGCTCAATTGCTGCGGGGTTTGCGGCTGACCCTGTTGCGCCAGATACGCCGGGGCTGCGACGGTAACCCGGTGGGTGGTGCCGATGTGACGAGCGATCAGGCCGCTGTCATTCAATGGCCCGATCCTGAACGTCACATCCAGGCCTTCTCTGACCAGGTCCTGGTTCTGATCATTGAGTTGCAAGTCGATTTGAATGTCTGGATATCGCGCAAGGAATGCCGGTAGCCGCGGCGCAATCTGCAAGCGCCCGAAGCTGACCGAGGAGCCGATGCGCAGATGACCGGCGATCGTCTCCCTGCCGGATTGGAAACTGTGCTCGGCCGCATCAACGGCCGCGAGGATTTGTCGGCATTCGTTGTAGTAGCGCAGGCCTTCATCGGTCAGGGATAACTGGCGGGTACTGCGTGCGATCAGCTTTCCACCCAGCTCGGTTTCCAGTGCGCGCAGGACTTTGCTAATGGTCGGCTGGCTGGTCTGCATCTCCCGGGCGACGGCGGAAAAGCTGCCGCGTTCGACCACCCGGACGAAAATCGCCATTGCATTGAGTTTGTCCACGGGATGTCTCATTGATGCCAAATGGGCATGATCACTATAGCCATTTGGCGTCTTATCGGCATGGATGGGTTGCGGGAAGATGGGTCTACACCACCTCTGACAGGAGTAGCCGAAATGATTGATTCACTGCACATGCGCGCGCTGATCGTGGATTCAGCTGATGCACCCCTGCGTCTGGTTTCGATTCAGCGGCCAGTGCCTGGAGCAGGGCAGGTACTGGTTCGGATCGCGGCCAGCGGGGTCAACCCGTTGGACGGGAAAATCCGTTCGGGCCAGGCCGCCCATGCCCGCCAGCCACTGCCCGCAGTACTGGGCATGGATCTGGCGGGAACCATCGAAGCGTTGGGCGAGGGCGTCAGTGATTGGTTGCCCGGCGATGAAGTGTATGCCATGGCAACAGGAATAGGCGGTGCCCAGGGTTCGCTGGCGGAGTACGCGGTGGTCGATGCGCGTCTGCTGGCGCGCAAGCCGGGCAATTTGAGCATGCGCGAAGCGGCGGGATTGCCATTGGTACTGATTACGGCATGGGAAGGGTTGGTCGACCGCGCTCGGGTCCATGCAGGCCAGAAAGTGCTGATTCACGGTGGAGCGGGAGGTGTCGGTCATGTTGCGGTGCAAATCGCCCGCGCGTTTGGCGCCGAGGTGTTTGCCACGGGGTCGGCAGGACAGCAAGCCACTATTGAAGGCTTGGGCGCGACCTTCATTGATTACCGAAAAACGTCGGTGGAGGCCTATGTGGCTGAGCATACGGGCGGGGAGGGTTTTGACATTGTCTACGACACGGTCGGCGGTGAAACCCTGGATGCGTCATTCAAGGCGGCGCGGGTCTATTACGGTCATGTGGTGAGTTGCCTCGGTTGGGGGCAGCACAGCCTGGCACCGCTGTCCTTTCGCGGAGCAACCTATTCCGGCGTGTTCACCTTGTTACCGTTGTTGACAGGGAAGGGGCGTGAGCACCATGGGCAGATCCTTCAGGAGGCGGCGCGACTGATCGAAGCAGGCAGTGTGGTACCGATTCTCGATCCGCGCCGGTTCAACCTGGAAACTGCCGGGGCCGCCCATGAGTTGCTCCAGTCGGGAGCGGCGCAAGGGCGGTTGGTCATCGACATTTAACTCAGGGCTTCCAGAACGAAATCCAGGCGATCCTGGCCGAAGAACAGCTGATTATCGACGAACATGCTGGGTGCGCCGAATGCACCGCGTTGCACCGCTTTCTCAGTGTTGTCCTTGAGCACGGCCTTGACTTGCTCATCGGCGGTCAGGGCCAGCACTTCGTTGGGGTCAAAGCCGTTCTCGGTCAGCACCGCCGCAACGGTTGCCGGTTCGTCGAGGCTGCGACCGTCGACCCAAAGCGCCTTGAACAGGCAATCGATGAATGCGGCAAAGCGCTCGGGGTGGCGCAACTGCATGCCGGTGACGGCGCGCATGAGCATCAAGGTGTTGATCGGGAAATGCGGGTTGAATTTCAGTGGCACGCCATAGCGTCTGGCATAACGGTCGAGGTCCTGAAACATGTAGCGCCCCTTGGACGGGACGGTCGCTGGCGAGGCATTGCCGGTTGCCTTGAACACGCCGCCGAGCAGGATCGGAATATAGGTCAGCTGGCTGCCGGTCCGCTCACAGATCTTTGGCAACTGTGTGTACGCCAGGTAGGTGGCCGGGCTGCCCAGGTCAAAATAGAACTCCACGGTTTTGCTCATGGTTGATGCTCTCTGCTTATTGTTATTCGGGAGGGCTTACCAGCGTTCGCTCCAGGGGCGAAGGTCCAGTTCGAAGGTCCAGGCGTCGCGTGGCTGGCTGTGCAGGTACCAATAGTTCTCGGCAATGTGCTCGGGGTTGAGGATGCCGTCCTGGTCCTTGGTCGCGTACTTCTCGGGGAAGTTGTCACGGATGAAATCGGTATCAATGGCGCCATCTACAATGATGTGCGCGACATGGATGTTCATCGGGCCAAGTTCTCGGGCCATGCTCTGCGCCAGTGCCCGAATCCCGTGTTTGGCACCGGCGAATGCCGCGAAGCCCGCGGCACCGCGCATGCCGGCGGTGGCGCCGGTGAACAGGATCGTGCCCCGTTGCCGACTGGCCATTCGTCTGGCCACCTCGCGGGCATTGAGAAACCCTGAAAAACAGGCCATTTCCCAGATCTTGAAATACTTGCGAGCGGTTTCTTCGAGGATGCTGCAGGGCACATTGGCGCCAATGTTGAACACGAACGCTTCAATAGGGCCAATCTCGTTTTCGATCTGTTCGACCAGGGCAATTACCTCGTCTTCCTTTCGAGCATCACAGGCAAAACCGTGGGCCTCACCCCCATTGCCCTTGATGGCGTCGACCAGTGGCTGGAGTTTGTCCGCGCTGCGCCGGGTGACGCAGGCGACGAAACCTTCATTCGCAAAACGTTTGGCGATGGCGCCACCCGTGGCATCACCTGCGCCGACAACCAGTACGACCTTCTTGTTATTCATGGCTGGAGTCCTTTACTAAACGATCGTTAACTGAACGAACGTTATGCTACGATTCGACCAGCGTCAAGGTGATCAATTCAAGGGGAAGGCAATGCGCTACTCGGCCAATCACAAGCTGGAAACCAGAGAGAAGCTGCTGCAGAGCAGTTCGGTGTCGGCCAAGAAGTCCGGGTTTTCCACGGTCGGTGTCGACGGCTTGATGAAGGCGATCGGTTTGAGTGGGGGGGCGTTCTACAGCCATTTTTCGTCGAAGGACGAGCTGTTCACTTCGATTGTCGAACGAGAGTTACGCCAGAGCCTTGAGCGGCTGGGGGCAGAGAAGGATCGCGATAAGCTTGAGCGCTGCTTGAAGCAGTACTTGAGCATGTCCCATGTCGACCATCCGGAAACGGGTTGTGCGTTACCGGCGCTGGGGGCCGAGATTGCCCGGTCCGACGTGATGGTCCGGCAGCAGGCGGAACACTGGATTTGCCAGCTTCAGGAGAGTTGGGCGCAGATACTGGAGAGTGACAGCCTGGCCTGGGCCATTCTGTCGCAATGCGTCGGGGCATTGGTGGTGGCACGGATGCTTGCGACTCCGGAGAGGCAACGCATGGTGCTGAAGTCCAGTTACGATGAGATCGGCCGCCAGATTGCAGGTCCGAGAAGCTGACACGGCGGCACTTGGCTATTTGCAGATCACGATCATGCTGCGGCTGGTGTACCCCGCAGGGTTGAGGCCAAACGGATAATCCCCTGGTTCCTCCACGACATCACCCGACTTGGCGATGACCTTGTAGCCCTTGGGTGCGCATGAGTCCGCTGCGCTGGTGTAGCACTTGTCCCAGGAGGACGATAACCCTGAACAGTTGATGTGCAGTCCTTTCTTGCCGTGTTTGATCTGGGTCTGGGATGTCGCCGCACAGCCCGCCACTGCGAGTACGCCGATCAGTATCAAAATTCGTTTCATTGCTGTCCTTGTTGCATCCCGGGTCTTGTGCCCGGGTTTGGCTGTATTCGCTTTCGCATGAAGCGTTCATATATCCCAATCCTGAAAAGTCCATATCTGGCACTGGGTTGCGGGGCTAAACATGGCCTAATTGAGCGGTAAATGCCAGAGTCACGTCAAATCCTGTATCAATCCGCCACAACAGCAGGCTTGGCAGCACTGCCCATCGTCATGGTGGCGCCGACGGAGGCCAGAATGATGCACAGAATGGCCATCCACTGTGACAGGGACAGGTACTCATTGAGGAACAGCAAGCCTGACAGCGCACCAATGGCGGGTTCAATGCTCATCAATGTTCCGAATGTTCTGGCAGGCATGCGGGTGAGGGCGAGCATCTCAAGCGTATAGGGAAGTGCAGTGGAGAGGATGGCAACGCCAATGGCAATCGGGATCAGTGATGGCGTCAGCAGTGCGGCGCCCGCATGAATGATGCCGATAGGTGCCACGAACAGCGCGGCAATCATTACGCCCAGCGCGGCTGTCTGCACGCCATTGTCGGCGCCGGCCTTCTGACCGAAAAGAATGTACAGCGCCCAGCAGACGCCGGCACCCAGTGCATAACCGGCACCTATCAGATCAATGCTTGCCGTCGTTGCTCCCGTGGGTATCAACAGCAGCAGGCCGACAGCCGCCAGGGCAATCCATAAGAAGTCGATCGCGCGGCGTGAAGCGTAGATGGCCACGGCCAATGGCCCGGTGAACTCCAGCGCAACGGCGATCCCCAGGGGGACTGTGCGTAACGACATATAGAAGAGGAAGTTCATGCCGCCCAGTGCCATCCCGTAGACGATAACAGTGCGCAGGGACTTTGCCGTGAGCTTCGCCCGCCAAGGGCGAAGCAACAGCAGCATGATCACGCTGGCAAAGGTCAGGCGCAGGGTGGTGGTTCCCTGTGCGCCAATGACTGGGAACATGCTTTTGGCCAAGGAGGCTCCGGACTGGATCGATGCCATGGCTATTAATAGCAGGCCGACCGAAAACAAGGTCGAGGCAAGGCTGCGAGGCTGATCATTCATTTGAGTGGCATCGTCCGAAGTAGAGAGCTTGGCTGTTGGTCCTGGTGTTGGGCAATATACTGCGCAATCGTTCCAGGCGCGTCTATATATAAGCAGTGATTTTGCCAATCTGATAGAAAAACCAAATCAGTGCTTGACGGCAGATTCTGGAAGCCTATAATTCGCCCCACTTCCGGCGCAGTCGAAACGGAAAACTCCTTGATAAACAATGAGTTATGAAGTTTTCGGCGGCAGGTTGCTTCAGGTCATCGAAGCGCGAAGGAAGTTGAAAAAGAGGTGTTGACAGCAGCGAGTAACGCTGTAGAATTCGCCTCCCGCTGACGAG